>CAVHBE010000160.1:5069-9073 GCA_963634045.1 Methanobrevibacter smithii | reverse complement strand
GGTGGACGAAGCGCCGGTACGGGCCTGAACCTCAACATAAGGCTCGCCCTCGTCCAAATAGCGCGCAACCTGCAAACGCTGAGAAAGGTCGCAAATCTCGCGCGGCGTGCAGATATCGGTCAAAAACGCTTGGATATCCTTCTCGTCGTCCAAAAGGCTAAATGCGTGGACCAGCTGCTTGACATCAGGCTTGTCAAACATGTTCTCGATATTCATCGATCACCGCCAAACCCACCAAAAGGCATCGAAGTTGATACTGACATCGGGCATCGTTCGCCCGTTCCATGCAATAGGGCAACGCCTGTGGCTTTTGCCCGTAGCAGTGTAGCACACCACCAAACTAAAGCGACAAGACTCTCTGCCAGCGGCGCGTTTTTCAGGACGAACGCCGTTTAGAAACCATATGCGCACGTAAGCTCCACGAATATTTGAGACAATGGGCGCCCAAACACCGCGGCGCGCCCGCGCAACCATCCAGGTCGCCGCCGCAAGCCGCTTCACGCGACGCCAGCAACCCCGGCGCAAGAAAGGATTCACGCCATGCGCTTTATGCTTAACTGGCTCTTCACCTCGATCGCCATCGCGATCGCCACGTTCCTCGTCCCCGGTATCCAACCCTTCGGCTTTGCCGAGACCTGGGTCTGCTTTGCCTTTGTGGGACTGTTCCTGAACATTGTCGATTCGTTCGTCAAACCGTTCCTCACGGTCATCTCGCTGCCGCTCACGATCATTACGCTGGGCATTTTCCAGCTTGTCGTCAACAGCTTTATACTTGAGCTCGCGAGCTACCTGTCGATCAACCTGCTGGGCGTCGGCATCTCCATCGCCAGCTTTGGATCGGCCTTTATGGGCAGCATCCTGGTGTCCATCACGCGCAGCATCCTCGACAGCATCGCCGAGGACTAAAACGGCCATTCCGGCCGTGTCCGTCTCAACAGCCCAAAACGAAGGCCGCCCATCGCAAAAATGGGCGGCCTTCTTATTGTTCAAGTCTCAAAGGGCGAGAGAATCTACCATTTCCACCCCGTCCCCAAATGCAGGTGTGGGTTAGATGACGTAGTCGTAGCCATGATTGGGAGCGACAAGTTGATCAAGCGTCACACCGTCGAGGTAGTCGTTGATGAGCTTGTCCAGGTTCTTCCACACGTCGAGCGTGGGGCACTCATCCGAACGCGAGCAGCCCTTGCAGTCGCCATCCAGACAGGCGACCGGCGCCAGACTGCCCTCGGTCAGGCGCAAGATCTCGCCCACCGTGTACTGCTCGGGCGGGCGCGTGAGCACATAGCCGCCGCCCTTGCCACGCATACCCGAAAGCATGTTGGCGCGCACGAGCGTAGCCAAGATGTTCTCGAGATATTTCTCGGAAATCCCCTGTCGCGCCGCGATCTCTTTGAGCGGGATGCGACCGGCCGCCTGGTGCTCGGCCAGATCGACCATAACGCGCAGGGCATATCTGCCCTTAGTAGAAACCAACATGTATAGTGCTGCCTTTCGGTCATTTAGTCCGTAGAAATTCTAGCCGAAAAATTGGTTTTGAAAATACCCATTCCCGTCAAGATGGTTAATCGACTCGTAATAATCTTCTATTTCCTATTGCGTTACTAGGCTTTACTGTCTACTATGCTTGCCAACAGCAAAACGAACAACCCATAAGGTTTGTGGGTTTAGCTGTTATACACACCGTAAAACCACACGGTATCCAGTCATTTGAACACTTTGGAGGTTCACCATGAGCAATGTTTACACGTCCATCGATCAGCTTATCGGCCACACCCCGCTTCTGGAGCTCACTCACTTTGAGGCCGATGAGGACCTCAAGGCCCGCGTGCTCGTCAAGCTGGAATACTTCAACCCCGCCGGGTCCGTTAAAGACCGCGTCGCCAAGAACATGATCGACGAGGCCGAAAAGGCCGGCAAGCTCGTGCGCGGCGGCGACTACACCATCATCGAGCCCACGAGCGGCAACACCGGCGTCGGCATCGCCTCGGTGGCGGCGGCTCGCGGCTACAAGGTGATCATCACCATGCCCGAGACCATGTCCGTCGAGCGCCGCAAACTTATGCAGGCATATGGCGCACAGCTCGTGCTCACCGACGGTTCCAAGGGCATGAAGGGCGCCATCGCCAAGGCCGAGGAGCTGCAGAAGGAGACGCCCAACAGCATTATCGCCGGCCAGTTTGTGAACCCCGCCAACCCCGCCATCCACAAGGCCACGACCGGCCCCGAGATCTGGGATGACACCGACGGCAAGGTCGACATCTTCGTCGCCGGCGTTGGAACCGGCGGCACCGTGACCGGCGTGGGCGAGTTCCTCAAGGAGCAGAACCCCGAGATTAAGGTCGTCGCCGTCGAGCCCGCCACCTCCCCGGTGCTCTCCAAGGGCCAGGCCGGCCCGCACAAGATCCAGGGCATCGGCGCCGGCTTTGTGCCCGACGTCCTCGACACCCAGGTCTATGACGAGATCATCCCCGTCGAGAACGACGACGCCTTTGCCACCGGCCGTGCCGTGGGCCACAAGGAGGGCGTGCTCGTGGGCATTTCGTCCGGTGCCGCCGTGTGGGCCGCACTGCAGCTGGCCAAGCGCCCCGAGAACGAGGGGAAGACCATCGTGGCCCTGCTTGCCGACACCGGCGAGCGTTACCTGTCCACGGCACTGTTCCAGGACTAGAGCTTCTCGTTCTTAGAACGAGTCCAAGGCACGCCGGCCTTCCCTCTCTTCTGGCAGCCTGGGCTCATCCCAACAGGGCGTCCCACATGACACCCGAACTTGCTACAATGTCTGCGGCGCGGAACCAGCCTCCCGCGCCGCTTTTCTTTTTTGGCCACATGCCACCAAGGAGAACCTCCCCATGCACAACAAGCGCGTGCTCGTCGCCATGAGCGGCGGCGTCGATTCCAGCGTGACTGCCTATCTGCTCAAGCGCCAGGGCTACGAATGCGTCGGTGCCACCATGCGCCTCACCTGTCCCGCGCCCGATCCCGTCACGGGCATGAGTAAGGTCGACCGCGACATCGCTGATGCAAAGGCCGTCGCCGAGCGCCTGGGGATACCCCACCATGTGCTCGACCTGCAGCAGACCTTCGACCGCAACGTAATCGAGCGCTTTGTTAACGCCTACCAGGAGGGGCTGACGCCCAATCCGTGCATCATCTGCAACCGCCATATTAAGTTTGGCGCGCTGCTCGATGCGGCACTCGATATGGGCTGCGACTACATCGCCACAGGTCACTACGCCAAAACGAGCCAGGCGTCCGACGGCACCTGGCAGCTGCATCGCGGCGAGGACCCCAAGAAGGACCAGAGCTACTTTTTGTATTCGCTCACGCAGGAGCGGCTGTCGCGCACAATCTTTCCGCTGGCCGGGCTGGACAAAGAGCGCGACGTGCGCCGCATTGCCGCCGAACAGGGCTTTGCCAACGCCAAAAAGGCCGAGAGCGAGGATATCTGCTTTATTCCAGACGGCGACTACGCGGGCTATATCGAGCGCCGCTGCGGACATGCCGCCGAGCCGGGCGATATTGTATGGCGCGACGGCAGCGTGGTCGGGCGCCACAACGGCGCACTGCGCTATACCATCGGCCAGCGCAAGGGTTTGGGCGTAGCGATGGCGCATCCCGTATACGTGACAGGCGTCGACGCCGTCAACAACACCGTGCATCTGGGCGAGGCCGAGGACCTAACGGCCACAGCACTCACGGCCGACGACTGGATCTGGAGCGCCCCTGCCGACCGCATGGAGGCAGAACTCGATGCCGGCGGCATTCGCGTGGGCGCCAAGTACCGTTACCGTCAGAAAGACCAAGCAGCGACCCTTACGCGCGGCGAAGACGGGCAAATGCTGCTGACTTTTGACGAGCCGCAGCGAGCCATCGCCCCCGGCCAAGCCGTTGTAGTCTATCGCGGCGACATCGTCCTCGGCGGCGGTACCGTGACCGGCGCCATCAAGTAGTCCCATCCCCTTCATAAGTTGCGGTGAAATAGGGACTGTTTAAGCGTTTAAAAC
>CAVHBE010000160.1:0-5029 GCA_963634045.1 Methanobrevibacter smithii | reverse complement strand
CCAAACAGTCCCTATTTCACCGCAACTTAGAGAGGACGGCCTCGGTCGGTACTGCCGTATCAGCCGAGGCCGCTGCATCGCTAGCGCTGTACGTAGGCGCGGACGAGCTCGAAGGTGTTGCGCACGCCGTCCATGTGGCTACGCTCGTAGTTGTGGCTCGCATACACGCCGGGGCCGATCAGACCATGGCGAATGTCGTAGCCGGCAGAGAGCGTGGCTTCGACGTCCGAACCGTAATGCGGATACACGTCGATAGCGTAATCGAGCTCAAGCTCGCGCGCGATATTGGACAGCGCCGTCACCAGGTCGTAGTTGTACGGACCGCCCGAATCCTTGGCGCAGATCGACACCATGTGCTCGGTGCAGCCTAGGTCGTCGCCCACGCAGCCCATGTCAACGCTGATCATCTCGCGCGTGTCGGCCGGCACGAAGGCGCCGCCGTGGCCCACCTCCTCGTACACGGTAAAGAGCAGCGAAACCTTACGCGAAAGCGTCACCTCGCCAGCGGCGACGGCACGCGCCAAGCCCAACAAAATGGCGGCCGATAGCTTATCATCCAGGAAGCGGCTCTTAATGTAGCCGCTCTCCGTCACCGTCGTGCGAGGATCCATAGCGATGATGTCGCCGGTCTGAATGCCCAGCTCAAGCACATCGTCCTTGCTGTCGACGTTCTCGTCGAGCAAGATCTCCATGTTCTTCTCGATGGTCTTGACCGGCTCGTCGGCCACGTGCGCCGAAGGCTCGGTGTTAAGAACCACGCCCGTGTAGACATTGCCGTCGCGCGTGTAGACGGTGCAGTTCTCGCCATCGGCCGTAGACCACTGATGCCCACCGAGCGTCGTGGGGCGCAGGCGGCCATTGTCCTTAATGGAACGCACCATGGCGCCTAGGGTATCGACATGGCTCGCCAGTACGAGCGGCTCGCCCTCGCCGCCAAGCTCAACGAGCACGTTACCCTTATTAGAACGCTCGGGCCCAAAGCCCATATCGCGCAGGGCCTCCATCAGATAATCAGTAGCCGCACGGGTATAGCCCGTAGGCGAGGCGATAGAAGTCAGCGTCTTAAGCTGTCCCGCGATATAGGAGAGCGTCCCCTCTAGAGAAGCATCAACATTAGAAGCCATATGCATCCTTCCAAGTAAAACTAAGACCGAGTCCCGATTTTAACCGTTCTGCACGGTCAATGCCCTAGGAGCCGAGCCGCCTCCCGACGTCCCCGCACCGGTTTTGTGCACGCGCACGGTTTACAACCCGAATCTTGCATAAATCCTATCAGTATCTGCATAAATATGAGACATCTTTTTGCTTCGTCTCAGGGTACCCCACCTTGGACCGTGCAAAAAACGGAGTATTCAGCACCGTGGGCCCCAACGACCCCATCACAAACGACAAAACGACGCGGTTACAGCAGTGTTGTAGACCGTCGCAAACCAAAAACGCGGCGACAGCCATCTCCGTCCATCGATAGCCCGCCCACAGGGGCTGTCGATGGGCGCCCGCGGGCCACTACGGCCCATTCACAACGTTATGCATTTTTCAGAGCTTGCTGAATACTCCCAAAAATGCACGCTGGGAAGTGCACCACCTATCCGCAGCGGGCAGCATGCTTTGGTTTTACCCGTCTCAGGACATTGACGCAGCACAAAAAGCCCCGCCGTGCGCAGCACGGCGGGGCCAGCAGCAAGTCAAAAGACCATACGCCTACGGGCGAAGGACCACCAAACTGGGTTAGGCAGCCGGGCAGATCTTCTTGAAGAGCTCGATGACGTCGTCGAGCGTCGCCTCGCGCGGGTTGCCCGGGAAGCAGGCGTCAGCCATGGCGTCCTTGGCCAGGATCTCGATCTCGTCAGCCTTCATGGCCTCGCAGACGTGTGGGATGTTCACGTCGGCAGAGAGCTGCTTAACGGCGGCGATGGCGGCATCGGCGGCCTCGGCGGTGCTCATGCCCGTGGTGTCAACGCCCATGGCGACGGCAACCTTGGCCAGGCGCTCAGCGCAAACCGGCTTGTTGAACTCCATGGCGATCGGCAGCAGCATGGCGCAAGCGACGCCGTGCGGGGTGTCGTAGTGAGCGGACAGGGTGTGAGCCATGGCGTGGTCGATGCCCAGGCCAACATTGGAGAAGCCCATGCCGGCGACATACTGACCAAGAGCCATGCCCTCACGGCCGGAGCCGGGCTGGCCGGACTTGGCCTCGGCGACGGAGTCGCGCAGGTTCTCGCTGATCAGCTTAATGGCCTCAAAGTGGAACATGTCGGAAAGCTCCCAGGCGCCCTTGGTGGTGTAGCCCTCGATGGCGTGGGTCAGTGCGTCCATGCCGGTGGAAGCGGTCAGGCCGGCGGGCATGGAAGCCATCATGTCAGGGTCGACGACGGCGACCTCGGGGGCGTCGTTGGTGTCGACGCACACGAACTTGCGGACCTTCTCGGGGTCGGTGATGACGTAGTTGATGGTCACCTCGGCAGCGGTACCGGCGGTCGTCGGCACGGCGATGGTGAACACGGCATGGTTCTTGGTGGGAGCAACGCCCTCGAGGCTGCGGACATCGGCGAACTCGGGGTTGTTGATGATGATGCCGATGGCCTTGGCGGTGTCCATGGAGGAGCCGCCACCGATGGTCACGATAGCGTCAGCCTCGGCGGCCTTAAAGGCCTCGACGCCGTCCTTGACGTTCTGGATGGTGGGGTTGGGCTTAATCTCGGAGTAGAGGCTCCAAGCGATGCCGGCAGCGTCGAGCTCGTCGGTCACCTTAGCGGTAACGCCAAACTTGACCAGATCGGGATCGGAGCAGACGAAAATCTTCTTGTAACCGCGACGCTGGAGCTCGCCGGGGATCTCCTTGATGGCGCCGGAACCATGATAAGAAATGGTGTTGAGAACGAAACGATTAGCCATTGATAGCCTCCCATCGTGTGCGGGGCACCCATTACGCCCCACGCTATGAGTCCCATCCTAACGCTTTTGAAACGAAAAATGCGTGAGAACGTCAAAAGTGTTAAAGCGTTTCAACAGAAGATGAAAAAACTGCGGCAAAGGGACAGTCCCTTTGCCGCATTCGGTTACTTTCGGCAGCCCTCTTTCCAAGCCTCGGCCGCAACCTTCCAGCGTAAGCGCAAGTCGCGCTCGCGGTCGATGAACATGATGGCAAACGCGACAAACAGCAGCAAGCTCGCCACGACGATGGCGTGCAGGCCCATGCGTTCAATACACCAGTTGCCCAACACGGCGCCAAACACAAAGATAAAGATCACGCCAAAGTACAGCAGGCCGTTTTCCAAAAAGCCGCGCCTGTGGGTGATGATGTAATCGTCCACGTTTTGCAGCGCGTTGCGCAAGTTGCCGATGCACATGGTCGTAGCGATACCGTGACCGTGAATCTTGCGGAAGCTCTCGACCTGCATACCGCAGGCAAACGAAGTGAGACAGTTGGCGAGCAGGTTGTAACCGCCACCGGGGATAAAGCTCACGCCCAGCAAGATGACGGCTTCAAAAAACACCGTCACCTGGCGCCAGTGAATCACGCTGCCGAACCGCTCGTGAACCAGGTCGGCAAGCATAATGCCCACGGCAAACGACACCACGGGGAAGAAATAGCGTCCCGCCAGCTGCCAGTTGCCCTCCGAGATGCTTACACCCACGAGCAGGATGTTGCCCGTCTGCGCGTTGGCGAAAACATGGTCGCGCCCAATGTACGAATACACGTCCATAAAGCCACCGGCGAGCGCCAAGATGATGCCCAGCTCAATAGACTCCGATATCTGTTTGGCACGCTGCATCGTCGTGCATCCTCCTTGTTGACGACTCTCTCGTGCGTTGGCGGAAACATAACCGCCGTTCATACTGTAACCCATTGACAACATGGCGTGCGCGCGAGACGGGTTCTCCAACGCGCAGATACACAGTCTGGAAACAAACGATCCCCGTATCGACGCGCCGATCCCCCAGCTCATGTACTCCCCCAGTCTTTTTAGCCCCGTCCCAAAAAGACTGGTTACAATTACGTGCAGCATACAGACACCGGGAGGGATCGTGGCAAAAAAGCCTCAGCACGCTCAGAACAACCAGCGCAGTCAGCAGGGCAAACAGGGCCAGCAGCAAAAGCGCGGCTGCAAGGCGCAGGCCACGGTCGCCCGCACCAAGCATTCCCAAGCGACGCCCGCCCGCCCCTGGCGCCCGGGCCGCGATAAATTCCTCCCCGTCAGTCGAGCCGACATGGATGCACGCGGCTGGGACCAGTGCGACTTTGTCTACATCTGCGGCGACGCCTATGTGGACCATCCCAGCTTTGGCATGGCCATCATCAGCCGCGTCCTCGACGCGCACGGCTACAAAGTGGGCATCATCTGCCAACCCGACTGGACCGACCCCACCAGCATCACCGTGCTCGGCGAGCCGCGCCTGGGCTTTCTCGTCAGTGCCGGCAACATGGACTCCATGGTCAACCACTATTCGGTGACCAAGCACCGCCGCCGCACCGACGCCTATACCCCCGGTGGCGAGGAGGGGCGCCGTCCCAACCGAGCCGTCACGGTCTACGGCAACCTCATCCGCCAGACGTTTAAGGACGCCCCCATCATTATCGGTGGCATCGAGGCAAGCCTGCGTCGCCTGGCCCACTACGACTACTGGCAGGACAAGCTCAAGCGCTCGGTGCTGCTCGACTCGGGCGCCGACATCCTCATCTACGGCATGGGCGAGCACGCGATTGTCGAGATCGCCGACGCGCTCGACGCGGGGCTGCCCGTCGATCAGATCACCTATATCAACGGCACCGTTTACCGCACGGGTTCGCTCGACGAGGTCTACGACTACGACCTGCTGCCCAGCTGGGACGACCTTGCCGCTGACAAGCTCAACTACGCCCGCAGCTTTAACGTGCAGCAGCAAAATATGGACCCTATCACCGGCCATCGCTTGGTAGAGCCATATCCCAACAGCGTGTACGTGGTGCAGAACCCGCCGTCGGCAACACTCACCACCGACGAGATGGACGAGGTTGCCGAACTCCCCTACGCACGCGATTGGCATC
>CAVHBE010000159.1:5203-5930 GCA_963634045.1 Methanobrevibacter smithii | reverse complement strand
TGCGCAAGCTGCGTTCGCATGCGCTCGAGTGCGATCGCATCGTACGTGCGGTTCGTCGGCTCGATGCCGTCTTTGCGCTCCATGCTGAGCAGGCTGAGCAGATTGGCCTGGTGTGCGGCGTCGATGCCGATCGCATCCACGTGATTGGGACGGGCTACGACCATCGCGTCTTCTGCCGCGACGCAAGCGTGGCGAGGCAGCCGGGATCGCTTGTGTATGTGGGCAAGATTTGCTTTAAAAAGGGCGTCGAGTCGCTGGTTCGAGCCATGTCATTGCCGATTGACGATGGCGTCCGCCCATCTGGCTTGGTACTTGTGGGCGGCCGCGGGGACGATGCCGAGTACGCGCGTATCGAGCGCTTGGTCGCGGCCTCGGATGTGCCGGTGACGCTGGCGGGCCGCCTGGATAGCGATGGGCTCGTGCGTGCCTACCGCAGTTCCGACGTCTTTGTGCTGCCTTCGTTTTACGAGGGTCTGCCGCTCGTGACGATCGAGGCCCTCGCGTGCGGTTGCAAAGTTGTGGCGACCGATTTGCCCGGCGTTCGTCCCTGGATGGAGGCGATGCTTCCCGGTGCTCCCGTGACGTGGGTGGCATCGCCGCGTATGACGAATGTCGATACGCCCGTGGCGGCCGACCTTCCGTTGTTTGAGCGCGCGCTGGCAGGCGCTATCGCGCAGGCGCTTGCGGCGCCGCGTTCGACGTTCGAGCCGTCGGCGGTCTCTTGGGA
>CAVHBE010000159.1:3301-5193 GCA_963634045.1 Methanobrevibacter smithii | reverse complement strand
TTGTTGGAAGGGGGTTCGTATGGCTAAGGACACCATGAGGCTCACGTCCATGACGGCCGCGAGCGGTTGAGCCGCTAAGTTGGCTCCTGGAGCCCTCGCCCAGGTCCTGGGCGATTTACCCAATGTGCATAACGACAACTTGCTCGTGGGGTTCGATACCTCCGACGATGCGAGCGTCTTCCGCGTAGGGGAGAACCTGGGGCTCGTGCAGTCCATTGACTTCTTCCCACCGATGGTTGACGACCCGTTCCTCTTTGGCCAGATCGCCGCGGCCAACTCGCTGTCGGACATCTACGCCATGGGCGGGCGGCCGAGCCATGCCATGAACCTGCTGTGCATTCCGAGCTGCCTGGGCGTTGAGGTTGCCGGCCAGATTCTGGCGGGCGGCGCCGACAAGTGCGTCGAGGCGGGTTGCTCCATCGCGGGCGGCCACACCATCAACGACGACGAGCCCAAGTACGGTCTGTCCGTGAGCGGCTTTGTGCCACTCGACCGTATGCTCGCCAACAGCGGCGCGCACGTGGGCGATGTTCTGCTGCTGACCAAGGCGATCGGCTCGGGCATCATCACCACGGCCATTAAGGGCGAGCTCATCGAGCAGGACGAGGCCGCGGCCATGTTTGACTCGATGCGCACCCTCAACGAGGCTCCGATTCGTCTGGCCGAGGGACTTGAGCTTCACGGCTGCACCGACATTACGGGCTTTGGTCTGATCGGGCACGCGTGCGAGATGGCCGAGGGCTCGGGCGTGCAAGTCGAGCTCGCGTCGGGGGCGGTGCCGCTCTTTGACCAGGTGCTCGACATGGCGCGTCTGGGCATTATCCCCGCGGGCTCCTACCGCAACCAGGACTTCTTTGGCCCGCGCGTGGCTGCCGACGAGGACCTGGAGCCGGGCATGCTGGATGCGCTGTACGATCCGCAGACGTCTGGTGGCCTACTCATCGCGGCGCCTGCTGCCGATGTGGATGAGCTTACGCGCCGCCTGGATGCCGAGGGACGTATCGCCGCCGTCGTCGGTCGCGTGTGCGAGCCGGTGCCAGGCGGTCCTGCCGTCCACGTTGTCCGTTAACGACACGTTTATTGAACTTCTGTACCGTTCTAAAACGATTTATTCGAAAGGAAAAACTATGTCTACCAAGATTGAAGTCAATGCCATGGGCGATGCCTGCCCGCTGCCCGTCGTCAAGACGCTTAAGGCACTCAAACAGCTTGATGGCGAGGGTGCCGTGGTGACCTCGGTCGACAACGAGACCGCCGTCAAGAACATCTCCAAGATGGCGCAGGAGAAGGGCTGCACGGCTTCGGTCGAGAAGATCTCGGACGCCGAGTGGCACGTGACCGTGGCGACCTCTGGCGCCGTTGCCGTGGCCGATCCCGAGCAGGATGGCGCTGCCTTCTGTGGTGCCAGCGCCAGCAAGGGCAAACTCGTCATTTCCGTCTACACCGATTGCATGGGCCGTGGCGACGACGAGCTGGGCCACAAGCTCATGAAGGCCTTCATCTTTGCCGTGACGCAGCAGGAGGAGCTGCCCGCGACCATGCTGTTCTACAACGGCGGCGCCAAGCTCACCGTCGAGGGCTCTCCGGTGCTCGACGACCTGAAGGGCCTGGCCGAGCAGGGTGTCGAGATTCTCACCTGCGGCACCTGCCTGGACCACTATGGCATTAAAGACCAGCTCGCGGTGGGCGAGGTCACCAACATGTACGTGATCGTGGAGAAGATGGAGCAGGCCGTGCGCGTCGTGCGCCCGTAGCGTATTGGTTGGAGTTGCCATGAGGGAGAAGCGCCCGGCGCTTGTCATCACGTTTCCCACCACGGCGGCCGCCATGGGTTGCGAGTCCCTGTGCATCGAGCGCGGCCTTCCCGGGCGAACGATTCCCGTGCCCGGGGA
>CAVHBE010000159.1:1821-3291 GCA_963634045.1 Methanobrevibacter smithii | reverse complement strand
TGCCGATGAGGAGCTGCTGCGTGGCGAACTCGCCGCGGCGGGCGTTCCCACCGAGGGCTATACCGTGATTGATATGTGGGAGGTCGTGCGATGATCTACCTGGATAACGCGGCGACGACCATGCACAAGCCGCAGACGGTCATCGATGCCGTGACGCAGGCGATGTGCTCGCTCGGCAATGCCGGGCGCGGCGCCACGTCGGGTGCCCTCGATGCCGCTCGTACGATTCACGGTTGCCGTGCCAAGCTCGCGCTCCTTTTAGGTTGCCCGAGGGCGGACCATGTGTGCTTTACGCCCAACTCTACGGCGGCGCTCAACACCGCCATCTGTGGCGTGGTGCGCCCCGGCGACCGCGTGGTCACGACGGTGCTCGAGCACAACTCCGTGCTGCGTCCGCTCAACCGCCTGGCAGCGGAGCGGGGTGTGACCGTTGAGCATGCGGGCTGTGACGTAAGCGGCGCGCTCGACTACGACGAGCTCGAGCGGCTAGTCACGCCCGGTACGCGTGCCGTGGTTGTGACACACGCCTCCAACGTGACCGGCAACGCTGTCGACATTGTGCGTGTGGCGGCCATCGCCCATGCGGCCGGCGCGCTGGTGATCGTCGATGCCTCTCAGTCTGCCGGTACGGCGCATATCGATATGCAGGCCATGGGGCTCGACGTCGTGTGCTTTACCGGCCACAAGGGGCTCATGGGTCCGCAGGGGACCGGCGGCCTGGCCGTGGCGGAGGGCATTGACGTGGCTCCGTGGGCCATGGGCGGCACGGGCGTGCACAGCTTCGATGCGCTGCAGCCACTTGAGTGGCCCACGCGCCTGGAGGCGGGCACGCTCAACGGTCACGGCATCGCGGGACTTTCTGCCGGTCTCGACTTTATCGAGGCACAAGGCGGGGTCGAAGCGATCGCTGCCCACGAGCGTGCGCTCGCTGATCGCTTCCTCGCCGGTGTTCGCGAAATCCCCGGCATTGCGCTCTACGGTGCGTTTGACCAGCCCGTGCGCTCGGCGATCGTCTCGCTCAACGTGGGCGATATCGATTCGGCCGAGATCTCGGATGCGCTCATGCAGGGGTGGGGGATTGCGACGCGCCCCGGCGCCCATTGCGCTCCGCTCATGCACCGCGCGCTCGGGACCGAGCGCCAGGGTGTCGTTCGCTTCTCGTTTGGGTATTTCAACACGGACGAGGAAGTCGACACCGCGATTGACGCTTTGCGCGATTTAGCCTGCTAAAGCTGCTAGACCGTTTATACTTGCGGGACGGGTGTTTTTGCCCGTCCCGTTTTTGTTTCGATCCGAAAGGTGCTCTCATGGCCTCATCCGCCCCGCGTGGTCTACGCTCCGACCATGTCGTTACCGTCGGCATCGCCCTGTTCTCGATGCTCTTTGGCGCCGGTAACCTCATCATTCCGCCGTTGCTGGCGCTGCAGGCAGGTTCTGCCACGCCGGTCGCCATGCTCGGCTTTCTGATTG
>CAVHBE010000159.1:0-1734 GCA_963634045.1 Methanobrevibacter smithii | reverse complement strand
TGCCGCCATCGGCCTGCCCGTCATGGGTTTTATCGCCGTGGCGCTTGCCGGAACGGCGCGCGAGCTTGCCGGCCGCGTGCACCCCAAGTTTGGTGAGTTCTTTGTCGCGGCAGTGTATCTGGCCATCGGCCCGTGCCTGGCTATTCCGCGCACGAGCTCCACGGCCTTCGAGATGCTGGTGCCGCTGCTACCCGAGGGCGTCTCGCTCGGCACGGCTCGCTTGGTGTTTGCCGTTGGCTTCTTTGTCGTCGCGTTTGCGCTCACACTGCGTCCGGGCGTCATCACGCGCGTGCTCGGTCGCATTACGGGCCCCGCGCTCATTGCGCTCATCGTGCTGGTTGTGGGTGCCGCTGTGATCTCGCCGCTGGGTCCCGCTGCCGCGCCGCAGGCCCCCTACAATGCCGGTGCCGCCGTGCAGGGCTTTTTGACCGGTTACCAGACCATGGACCTGCTCGCGTCGCTCGCCTTTGGCATTATCATCGCCGAGACCATCCACGAGCTGGGTGTTACCGATGACAAGCGCGTGGCCTTTGAGATTTCGCGTTCCGGCGTAATCGCCGGCGCACTCATGGCCGTCATCTACTGCGGCCTGGCGCTTGCCGGCACGCAGCTCAGCACCGTGATGCCCGATGCCACCAATGGCGCCGCCATCCTTGCCCGCTCTGCCTCCATGCATTTTGGCCTTGTCGGCACGGTCGTGGTCTTTGCGATCTTTTTCCTCGCCTGCATGAACGTGTGCATCGGCCTCATCAGCTGCTGCTCGCGTTACTTCTGCGAGACGTATGTGGTCGAAGGGGGAGCGGAGGCCTCCGAGGAGGCCATGCGCCGTCCCTTTGCGGTTCTCGCCTTTGTGTTCGCGGCGTTTTCGTGCGTGCTCTCCAACGTGGGCCTCGACATGATCCTCATGTTCTCGGTGCCCATGCTCAATGCCTTGTACCCCGTCGCCATTGTGCTGGTGCTTATGGGCCTGGTGCACGGTTTTTGCGACGCCCATCCGCAGGTGTGGGTATGGGTCGGCGGCGTGGTTGCTGTGCAGAGTGTGATCACCTCGGTCCGCGATGCGTTCTTTGCGGGCGCGTGGCTGCCGTTCGATGCGCTGCCGTTGGCGGACATTGGAGCCGCGTGGGCGCCGGTTGCCGTGGTTGCCTTTGTGATCGGTCTACTCCATAGTCGTTTTGTCGCACATTCGAGGAGCTAAGGCATCAATGCTTGCACAGGCGGGGAGTCTCCCCTATAATTTCCTTCGCTTTGGGACACGCAAGGTTTAGACCTTAGCTGCTCAACACCTTCGGGACGTGGCGCAGTTTGGTAGCGCGCCTGCTTTGGGAGCAGGATGTCGCAGGTTCAAATCCTGTCGTCCCGACCATATCTTGCGGGCGTAGTTCAATGGTAGAACCCCAGCCTTCCAAGCTGATGACGCGGGTTCGATTCCCGTCGCCCGCTCCACAAGATAGATGAATGGCTCTGATTCCTTTTGGGACCAGAGCCATTTTCATATACATGCCGGGGACCCCACATCCCCTCATAAGTTGCGGTGAAATAGTTCCTGGATAACAGCTTTTGCGGCTAATCCAGGAACTATTTCACCGCAACTTATTGAGGCCGAGCGGGTTGGGTCGATGATGGGCTCTGTCGTCGAGAAGATGAGGGCAGCCGGTCAGGAGTCTGCGTAGGGCTTTGTGGTTGGTATACCGTAGCCGCGCATCATGGAGCCGAACGCTTTGTCATCGAAGG
>CAVHBE010000158.1:7003-12240 GCA_963634045.1 Methanobrevibacter smithii | reverse complement strand
GACGCCCAGCACGCGGTCGACATTCTTCATACCGACGCCGGAGCCGGTGATGGCGCCGCCGGCGGTGCAGTTGGAAGACGTCACGTACGGATAGGTGCCGTGGTCGATGTCGAGCAGCGTTGCCTGAGCGCCCTCGAACAGCAGGTCCTTGCCCTCGTCGATCATGTTGTTGAGCAGCAGGCTCGTCTCGGTGATGTAGGGGCGCAGGCGCTCGGCCATGGGCAGGTACTCGTCGCAGATCTGGTCCACGGTGTAGGTGGGCAGGTGGTAGATGAGCTCGAGCTCGGGATTCACGCGGGCAAGAGCGGTCTCCAGCTTGTCGCGGAACAGCGCCTCGTCCAGCATGTCCTGCATGCGCAGGCCAATGCGGGCCATCTTGTCCTGGTAGCACGGACCGATGCCGCGCTTGGTGGTACCGATGTTCTTCTTGCCGAGCTTCTGCTCAAAAGCACCATCCAAATCGATGTGGTACGGCATGATGATATGCGCGTTGCCACTGATCTTGAGGTTCTTGGTGGTGATGCCGTCGGCCTCGAACATGTCGATCTCCTCAAGGACAACCTTGGGGTTGACGACGCAGCCGTTACCGATCACCGACACATGGTCGGAATACATGATGCCGGAGGGCACCTGGTGCAGGCCGTACTTCTTGCCGTTGACGACGATGGTGTGGCCGGCGTTATTACCGCCCGAATAGCGCACGACGGCATCGAAGTCGCCGGCGACCAGGTCGCAGATCTTACCCTTGCCCTCATCGCCCCACTGGGCACCGACCAAAACGGTTGACGGCATGTTTACTCCTTACATTCATGGACTGTCTACGCGCCACGCCGGCACGCAGAAGCACAAAACATTCCCAGTATACCCGTGCAACGGGCGCCTGTCCTACTCCTCGGTATGCGCCCCATCAAGCTCATAGAACTTGGTGGATGCCGGCAGGAACATCAGGTCGACGTCACCGATCGGGCCCGAACGGTTCTTGGCCACGACGATACGCGTAACGCCCTCGTCGGGTCGATCGTCACGCGAGGCCTCGGCCTCATCGGCGGAGCGGTCCAAGAACATAACGATGTCGGCGTCCTGCTCGATGGAGCCCGATTCACGCAGGTCGGACAGCTGCGGGCGCTTGCCGGTACGGGACTCGACCTGACGCGACAGCTGCGACAGCGCAATGAGCGGGATCTTAAGCTCCTTGGCCATGATCTTTAAACCACGCGACATCTCGGAGACCTCGACGGTACGGCTCTCGGAGCGACGTCCCGGCGGAGGACTCACCAGCTGCAGGTAGTCCAGGATAATGATGGCCTTCTCCTTGTTGTGGAGCATGCGGCGGCTCTTGGCGCGGATCTCGGTCACCGTGGTGCCGGGCGTATCGTCAATCAGAATGTCGAGCTTAGACAAGGTCTGCGTGGCCTCGTTGATATTGGCCCACTGCTCGGGGCTAATGCGGCCCGTACGGAAGTCGCTGATCGAGATCATGGCGTAGGCGCAAATCAGGCGCTGGGCAATTTCCTTGCCCGACATCTCCAGCGAAAAGAAGCCGACGGTATAGCCCGCAGCGGCGGCATTCAGCGCCAGGTTCAGAGCGAACGACGTCTTACCCACGGCAGGGCGCGCGCCGATAATGATGAGCTGGCCCTCGCGGAAACCCATGAGCATGCGGTCGAGCGACGGGAAGCCGGTGGGCACGCCCGCGGCCTGTCCACCGGCCTTACACACTTCCTCGGCCTCGTTATAGGCCTCGACCATAAACTCGGTCAGTGTCTTATAGCTCGACTTGACCTCGCGCGCCGTGACCTTAAGCAGCTTGCTCTCGGCCAGCTCCACGACCTCCTTGGTGTCGGTGGGGGCGTTATAGGCCAGCGCGTTGATCTCGTTGGTGGCACCGATCAGCTCGCGCAGCATCGAGTCGCGACGGACGATGGCGGCATGGTGCTGCCAGTTCACGAGCGACAGGGTCTGGCCCATCAGCTCCAAAATGTAGGCCTCGCCGCCCACGGCATCAAGCTTGTTGATGCTTCGCAGGTAATCGATCAGCGAGATAGAGTCGATGGGAATGCGGCTGTTGTACATATCGACCATCGCGGTGTAGATGGTCTTATGAATGGGCCGGTAGAAGTCATCGGGCTGCAGCTCGACCTGGGCCTCCTCGACCACCTCGGGTGACAGCAGCATAGCGGCCAGTACATTGGCCTCTGCATCTTGGTTTTGAGGGAGACCCAACTTGGAGCCACGGTCCTCGACCGTCAGCCCCGTCTCCCTTTCGTCATATGCCATGAGCATCCTCATTCATATCGCTTGCGAGCATCCATAGTATCAGCCACGGTCCCAAAACGGGCCGCGCCCCGGCAATCATCACCGAACGAAACGGATGAACGGTCCCGCATTTGGGACTTCACCACAACGCATGCCATGGCGCTCGCCAAGCGTAGAAAACAAAAGGGCGCCCTGGTCTCCCAGAGCGCCCTTCTTAGAACAAGATTGTTGCGTTGCAGCAAATGCTACTCGGCAGCAGCCTCAGTCTCGACCTCGGCGGTCTCGGCCTCGGCGACCTCAGCGGCCTCCTCGACCTCAGCCTCGGCAGCGAGCTCCTCGGCGGTAACGCCAACGAGAACGACAACCTCGGCCTTGATCTCGCGGTACAGCGAGATGGCAACGGTGTGGGCACCGGCAACCTTGATGGGCTTACCGAGCTCGACGCGCTTGCGGTCGATGTCCATACCGAGCTGAGCCTTGATGGCGTCAGCGATCATAGCGGCGGTAACGGAGCCAAAGAGGATGCCCTCGTCGCCGACCTTGACGTCAACGGTGACCGTCTTGCCCTCGAAGGCAGCCTTGGTCTCGTTGGCGGTAGCCAGACGGACGGCCTCGCGCTTGGCGATGTTGTTGCGACGCTCGTCAAGCTGCTTGAGGTTGCCCTTGGTGGCGGCAACAGCGAGCTTCTTGGGGAACAGGAAGTTCTCAGCGTAACCCTGAGCGACCTCTACGACGTCACCCTCGCCGCCCTTGCCCTTGATCTCATCGAGAAGAATAACCTTCATGATGCGTCTCCCTTCTTAGCCGCGGTCGCGGTTGCCACGAGAGGAAACCACGGGGACGGTGTACGGCAGGAGAGCCATCTCGCGGGCGCGCTTGATGGCGTTGGCGATGTCATGCTGATGCTGCGTGCAAGCGCCAGTGACGCGACGGGGCTTGATCTTGCCACGGTCGGTCATGTACTTACGGAGAAGCTGAGTGTCCTTATAGTCGATGAACTCAGTGTTCTCCTTGCAGAACTGGCAGTACTTACGACGCGGCTGACGTGCAGAAAAATCATTAGCCATGTCAAAATACCTTTCGTTTGGCAACTTCGGCGAACCAAAGCCGCCTCTCACTCAAAAATAGGTGAACAGCCCTTAAAACGGGATGTCCTCATCGTAGACGTCGACCGCGGGCGGCGTAGCCACCGGTGCGGCAGGACGTGCTGCGGGCGCGGGGGCTGCGGGGGCGTAACCGCCCTGATCGTAGCCACCCTGGCCACCACGGGAGCTCATAAACTCGATCTCATCGACGATGACCTCAAGCTTGCTCCGGCGCTGGCCGTCGCGCTCCCAAGAGCTGTAGCGCAGCTTGCCCTCGATCGCAACCTTGTTTCCCTTTGCCAGGAAACGGCTCACGGCCTCGGCGCGCGTGCCGAACATAGTGCAGTCGACAAAGTTGGGATAGTCCTCCCACTCGCCAGTCTGCGGGTTGCGGCGACGATCGTTCACGGCGACGCCAAAGGACAGAACCTGGGTTCCGCTAGCGGTGGCGCGCAGCTCGGGATCACGCGTGAGGTTACCGGTGATGTTCACTCGATTGATGCTCATAACTCACTACTTCCTCTTGGGGCACAAGCCCAGTCCAAAACGACAGTCTTACTCCTGGTCGTC
Organism: Methanobrevibacter smithii; assembly: GCA_963634045.1. Taxonomy (GTDB): domain Bacteria; phylum Actinomycetota; class Coriobacteriia; order Coriobacteriales; family Coriobacteriaceae; genus Collinsella. The sequence goes on along the minus strand of CAVHBE010000158.1, from coordinate 8,329 downwards.
GCGACGGACGATCATGTGGCGGACCACAGCGTCGGTGATGCGCAGGACGCGATCAAGCTCGGCGATCTGGGTAGGATCTGCGTGGAAGTTGATGAGGGTGTAGTCACCATCGGTGAGGTCGTTGATCTCGTAGGCGAGCTTGCGCTTGCCCCACTCGTCAACGGAGTCGACCTTGCCAGCGCCCTCAGCGATCGTGGTATCGATACGCTTCATAACAGCGAGACGAGTCTCGGGGTCGAGCGACGGGTCAACAAAGAACAGCAGTTCATAAGCCTTCATATTGTCACCTCCTCTGGGCAAATGTGGCTTCAGGTCGTGAAGGTGCGCCTGAAGCAGGAAAAGACTTGGTAATAATATCTTTCAACCTCCCAGGCTGCAAGAATATGCAGCTACAACCTCATGACCTCCACATATGTCCATACTCACACGGCACTTCATGCGTCTTCCAACCAAATGCTGACCAAATGCTTGACGGATCTGTGGACAAGACACGGCGCTGCGGGGACAAACTGAGCCAAGCCGCAGGTCAACAATTGCAAGGCTGTGGTCGCGAAATACATACCAGTGGTTCACAACACCGTTCAAAGATTTTTAAAATTGCTGCCATGTCGTTTATAAATACCCATTTTGAACAATTTGCCGCATGTAACCCTGCTGGTCAGAGCCCGTTTTTGCCCTCCTAGATCCCGTCACGAAGCCAAGCCAAGCGTTTCAAAAAATGCCAACTTTTCTGTTTGCACTTTGCGATTCCTCGTGTATACTGACTTTCGCATTTAACGGAGAGTTGTCCGAGTGGCCGAAGGAGCACGATTGGAAATCGTGTAGGCGTCAAAAGCGTCTCCAGGGTTCAAATCCCTGACTCTCCGCCAGTTAATTCCAAAGCAGGCCTTCGAGCCTGCTTTGTTTTTACCCCACGCGGAGGGGTGGCAGAGTGGTTGAATGCGGCGGTCTCGAAAACCGTTTGGCCTGTATAAGGTCACGAGGGTTCGAATCCCTCCTCCTCCGCCATTTTGGTTGAGAAAGCTCCCGAGAATGGGAGCTTTTTTGTTATCGGATCCCCTCTCGGCCGCACATCCCAACCAAACATGTACGTCACCCTCCAAAAACGACATTTTTTGACATCTTTGAAGGCTGACGTACACGTTTGGATTGAGCTCACGGGAGTGGCACTATTCGGAAGGTGCCTCTTCGTCTCGCATGCCTTTCCAGTTGCGGATAAGCGTCTTGCGTAGTTCGTTTTGCTCTCGCTGGTACCCGGTGTCGGTACAGCGAGGCATGCCGAGTGCTTCGCGAATGTTGTTCATGGCGCGGTGAAAGGCGAGCTGG
>CAVHBE010000158.1:6438-6993 GCA_963634045.1 Methanobrevibacter smithii | reverse complement strand
GCGAGCTGGCTACCGAACTGAGCCGAAGTGAGCGTAACGATTCGATATCCCATTTGGGAGAGAACGGCCTCTCGCTCCGCATCTGCCCCCTTGCGCTCGAACTCATCGTGAAAGCCGCCCTTATATTCGATACCGAGCTCCCTGCGCTTGTAGGTAACGAGCGCATCGATTTTGAGTGTTCGAGCTTTGGCGCAATGCCAGAGACGTTGAGGGATCTCGAGCGGTTTGTTGAGTTCGATACCTCGGATGCCAACCCCGCCTTCGCTTGTTGGGAGCGAGAGGGCGATTGCCGAAGCGGTCTCCATAGGCGAGGCCGAGTGATCGTAGATGTGCCTGAGCGCGAGCCGTGCACGTGTGGCACCGGGTTTGCCGGGGTGCCGATCGAGCAGTTCGGTTATTTCATCCTTGGAGGTGGCGGCTGGTTGCTCGGTATAATGGTCGGCGGGATTGAGCCTCATGCGATAATCGCCGCAAACTTCATAGCCATATTCGAGATATTCGATCCTATCCATCCACTCGGCAGCGAGCACGAAGGTGAAGGCTTCGTCGGTGATG
>CAVHBE010000158.1:0-6428 GCA_963634045.1 Methanobrevibacter smithii | reverse complement strand
AAGATTCCGGGCGTCAACTCGTCAATATGCTCGTAGGGAAGATTTTGTCCAAGAATGTGGCAAATGACGCCTTTGGTGCGAATTCGCTCGAATTCGAATACAACCGAGATATCGATAGTTTTGAGCATATCGGACGGAATGCCGCAGTCGGTAAGGGCCTGTCGTATGCGCGCAACGCGTTGCTGGGTGGAGATGCCTCGTACGCCTATCTGGTAGTCGTGCCGCGCAAGAGACTGAACCAAATTCTGGGGCGCATGATGGACAAGCCATGCGGTTTTATGCGAAATGAGAACAGGAGTATCCATTGAGGGCCTCTCGCTCTGAGCCGGTATCCAACTCTTATGTCCGTTGAAGTGGGGGAATATACCGGATGTGAGTAAATTAACTCACTCATGCTGTGAGCTCAATCCAAACATGTACGTCAGCCTCCAAAGATGTCGAAAAATGTCGTTTTTGGAGGGTGACGTACATGTTTTGGATCCCTGGCATTCCAGCAACGCCACGCCCGCATCCGCTGCTAACCGTTTACCGAGCAATGGGGTCGCAATCGGCGCCGAACATGTACTATGTACGGGCATTGTCCAAACCCGTAACTCAAAGGAACCCATCTTGCCCGTCGTCGCCGCTATAACCGTTACCCCACATGCCTCGGATGCCATGGTCGCTATTCCCTTTTGGCTCGAGATGTTCGCTGTTGTCGCGGCATCGATCTCGGGTGTGCTGGTTGCGCGCGAACACAAGCTCGACCTGGTGGGCGCGGTCGCGCTCGCGGTGGTCTGCGGTCTGGGCGGCGGTCTTTTGCGCGATATGACACTCCAGGTCGGCAACGTCTACATCCTCAACCAGCCAATGGCGCTGCCGCTCTCCATCGCCACGGCGGCCATCATCTACATCTTCCCGGCAATCGTCGATAAACCAGAGAAACTCATCCCATTGCTCGACATCATCTCGGTCGGCATCTACGCCGCCACCGGAGCGGACAAAGCACTGGTTTATGGCTTTGCGCCGGCCGTATGCATCATGATGGGCTTCTTCACCGCGGTGGGTGGCGGCATGTTGCGCGACGGCTTTATGGGCGTGGTTCCGGGCATTTTCCAACGTACTAACTTTTATGCCATCGCCGCCATCGCCGGATCGACAAGCTATGTGTGTCTCGTTATGAGCGGCATCATGAGCAATGTCGCCGCGCTGGTCGTATGCGTCGCGGTGACCATGGGCCTGCGCTGGCTCTCGCTGCGCTTTGACATCAAAAGTCCCACCGAGGAAGACATCGCGCGCTTCTTGCATCGCAAAAAGTAGACAGCGCGGCACGACCCTTCGAAATGCAACCGAGAGGTTCTTTTAGAGCGCGCGCACGTTGGGTACCCTGTTAGATATATGCCGAGTATCTAACGAAGGATTCACTATGCCTTGCAACCTAGAACCGTCGACCAAGCGCCGCAAAGCGCGGGTCCATATCGCCCTTCTATTCGCACTGATTGCGCTTGCGCTGACCGCGCTTCCCAAGACGTCGTTCGCCGGCACAGACACCGCGGGCAACGTGCTCGCAACCGAAGTTGACTCAAATCCGTCTGGCGTCGAAGGCGACCTGTACTGGGCCGGCCAGAGCCTTAACCTAGACGACGCCTCCATCGGCCGCGATATTATCGCGGCAGGCGAGAGCTTGTCGATTCGCAACTGCACCGTAGGCGGAGCCGTTCGCCTGGCGGCGCGCACCATCGATATCTCCAAAACCGCAATCGATGGCAGCGTGACGGTAGCCGGTCAGCATGTCGTGCTCAACACCGGTAGCGCCGCCAACTGTTTTTACGCGATGGGTGAGACAGTTGCCCTGCGCGGTTCTACCAAGTCGGCAGTGCTCGCGGGCGACACCGTGACCATCGACGGCACCGTCGAGGGCGATGTCGAGGTTTGGGCCGATAAGCTCGTCTTGGGCAAGAACGCCCGCATTACCGGCACCGTGAACGCGCATGTTTTCGAGGAGCCCGAGCGCGCCGCAGGAGCCGAGGTCGGCGCACTCAAGATCGACCGCACCGAGAACGAAGATACTTCCACCCTTAACGATGTCATCGGCGGCATCGTGGCCGCAGCACTCTCGACCTGCTTTATCGCCCTGTTGCTCGAGCTCGTCTTTCCGCGCGCGACCGCCAGCGCCGCCGGCATGCTTCACCATCGCCCCACGCCCCTGTGGGTAAGCGGTCTTCTGGGTACGGTAGCCATTGTCCCTGCCGTATTGTTGCTGATTATCTCGATTGCCGGCCTGTCGCTTGCCGGAGCCCTCATGTGCGCCGTGATCGGCGTCGCGCTGGTCTCCACCGCCTTTGCGGGCTGCGCGATCGCCCGCATGGTCGGACACAACCAGAACCGCTACGCCATGGCAGCTGTCGGCGGTGTGGCCGCAGGCGCCCTCACAGGACTTCCCCTCATCGGCGACTTCATCAGCGGCGTTGCCTTTGTCTTTATGCTCGGCTACGTTATCCAGATCATCTGGCGCAACGCCCACCTCAAGCCGCAGCAGGCCGCCAACACCCCGGGCCTTCCCTCCGCCTAGCCGCTAACCACCATAAAAGGGCCAGGCACCTTTGTGGTGGTGCAAAGCATCCTGACCCCATTGCACCAAAAAGGGCGCCGACCATTGCGGTCGACGCCCTTTCTTATTGGCGGTTATAAGTCCCAGCGCTTATTTGTTGACCTGACCGGCGCGGACGGCGGCCTTCTTGCGGTCGGTGGCGTTGAGCAGACGCTTGCGCAGGCGGATGTTCTTGGGAGTAATCTCGACCAGCTCGTCGTCAGCGATGTACTCCAGCGCCTCCTCCAGCGAGAAGGTGCGAGGCGGCACCAGCTGGACGGAGATGTCGGAGGTCGAGGAACGCTGGTTGCCCAGGTTCTTGGTGCGGGCGATGTTGACGACCATGTCGCCTGCCTTGCTGCGCTCGCCCACGATCATGCCCTCGTAGCACTCGGTGCCCGGCTCAACAAACAGCTGGCCGCGCTCCTGCAGCGTACCCAGAGCGTAGGCAACGGCCTTCTCGGTGGTCATGGAGATCATGGCGCCGTTCTGGCGGTTACCGATCTCGCCGGCGTAAGGACCATACTCCAGGAAGGTGTGGTAGAACACGCCCTCGCCGTGAGTGACGTTCATGATGCGGTTCTTAAGACCCATGATGCCGCGGGTCGGGATCTTAAACTCAAGGTGCGTCACGATGCCCGAGGTGTCCATGCTCGTCATGATGCCACCGGAGGTGCCGAAGACCTCGACGACCTTGCCCGAGTACTCGTCCGGGCACTCAACGACGGCCTGCTCGACGGGCTCCAGCTTGTTACCGTTCTCGTCCTTCTTAAACAGAACGCGGGGACGACCGACCTGGAACTCAAAGCCCTCGCGGCGCATGGACTCCATCAGAACGGACAGGTGCAGAATGCCGCGGCCAGAGACCTCGACGCCGCTCTTGTCCTCGAGCTCCTCGATCTTCATGGTCACGTTGTTCTCGGCCTCGTTGAACAGGCGCTCCTTGAGCTGACGGGCACCCACGATGTCGCCGTCACGGCCGACGAGCGGGGAGGTCGAAGCCTCAAAGACGATGGACAGGGTCGGCGGATCGATCTCGATGGGCTCGAGCTCGACGGGGTTCTCGGGGTCGGTGTAGACATCGCCGATATCGGTGCGGTCAATGCCCACGACAGCGGCGATATCGCCGGCGCCGACTTCCTGGCACTCGGTGCGGCCCAGGTAGTCGAAGGTAAAGAGCTGCTTGACGGTAGCGGTGGCGCTGGAGCCGTCGTTCTTCACAACCAGGATCTGATCGCCCTGGTGAATGGTGCCGGAGTACACGCGACCGATACCGATGCGGCCGACAAAGTTGGAGTGGTCGATGGTCACGCATTGCATGGCCAGCGGGGCATTCTCGTCAACCTCGGGTGCGGGCATGTCGTCGATGATCATATCGAGCAGCGGATACATGTCCATGTTGCCGTCGTTGGGGTCAAGGCGGGCAAAGCCATTCATGGCGCTGGCGTAGACCACGTGCTCCATGGCGAACTCGAGCTGGTCGTCGGTAGCGCCCAGGTCGGCCATAAGGTCCAGGCAGTCGTTGTAGGCCTTCTCGGGGTTGGCGCCCGGACGATCGATCTTGTTGATGACGATCATGATCTTGAGGCCGGTGTCGATAGCGTGACGCAGCACGAAGCGGGTCTGGGGCATGGGGCCCTCAAAAGCGTCGACCAGCAGCAGGGCGCCGTCGGCCATACGCAGCACGCGTTCGACCTCGCCGCCAAAGTCGGCGTGGCCCGGGGTGTCGATGACGTTGATCTTGACGTCCTTGTACTCGATAGAGATGTTCTTGGCGAGAATCGTGATGCCGCGCTCACGCTCCTGGTCGTTGGAATCCAGGACGCGGTCCTCGACCTGCTGGTTGGCACGGAAGGCGTCCGTGGCACGCAGGAGCTTATCGACCATCGTCGTCTTGCCGTGGTCGACGTGGGCAATGATGGCGATGTTTCTCAGATTGTCTACGCGCATGTAGTTCCCCTATCTTCTATCTATACACAAACGGCACGCGTATGCGACCCGCCTAGCAACACAACGCTCGGCGAGAATATTGAGCCTTTTACCGAAAACTCGTTTATTTTAGCGATTTTAGATGAGAGGGGTTTCCTCACCTGCAGGTTCAGGGTCGCTCCACATAAAACCATCGCCGGCGCCCATGCCCTCATACAGCACATATGCCGAAAAACCACTCTCGAGCGTGGTTTCGAAGAAGCTCACGAGCAGAGCATCGTGATAGCCGCCGTCAATCTCGACGCAGCCGGTGTAGCCGATGGCATAGCGAGCGATACGGCCCAGGCCCTCGTCCTTAAGACCCATCTTGTGCTCGGAGATAAAGTTGGTGGCCGCCTCGAGGCACGCCTCTTCGCCATCCTCATCGAGCGCCGCCAGATAACGGTTGGATGCGGCGTCCTCAATTGCCACGACCACGCCAGGGTTTTCGCCGGCGGCAAGGTCGTCCAAGAACGCACCGATCAGATCGCACACCATGGCGTCGAGCTCGGCGGAGACGTTACCGGCGTCCTGCATATCCTGTGCCATCTTTAGACCTTCCCATCGAGTCTGGCGTCGTTACAGTTCTTGTGCCTCGGCGGCGATCTTGGCGGCAGCGTCGCGGGCGCGCATCATATCCATCGCGCGCTTGTCGAGCACCTTGATCTGACTGGTCAGCATGACCGCGTCGACCACGCCCCAGATCACCAGGCCCATAGAGATCGAAAACCCAAGCGCACCAACTGTACCACGAAGGCGCGAGCAGATTGCCGCGACAAGGGCGGAGACGACAACCATCTTGATAAACGAGCCGCGGCGTTCGCGAAGCGTGCGGGCCTGCGTCACATAGGCAATGCGAGCCGCCTCAGAAGCCTCCGAGCGCATCTGGGCCTCGCGCGCAATGGCCGCCGCCTCAGCCGACATACCGCCGGCCATCAGCGAACGCTCCGCAGCCTGGCCGCCCCACATTTAGAAGTCATCGGGGGAGAGCGTATGGACGAACTCGTCGAACTTCTCGAACTCCTGCTCGTCGTCAACTTCCTCGGCATGGGCAGAAACGGTGCCCAGGCGATTCATGATGTCGTCCTCCACAAACATGGGGGCATTGCTGCGCACGGCGAGGGCAATGGCATCACTGGGACGGGCATCGATCTTGCGCTCGTCACCATCGGCCAGTACGACAATCGTCGCGTAGAACACCGGCGGCTCGGCGCGAACGATCTCGATGCGCTCGAGCTTGGCGCCCAGGGCGCTAACAGTATCGAGCAGCAGGTCATGGGTAATCGGGCGCTCGGCGCGTCCGCTGTCGATGCCGCGGCTGATTGCCGCAGCCTCAAACGAGCCGGTCTGGATGGAGAGGGAACGCAGCGGCGCGGGGGAATCCGACTTGCTGCAGCGCTCGCGAAGCACAATAAGCGATGGCACGGGACCGGCGGCCATGACGATGGTCTCTATGTCGACACGAACCATGGAACACCTCCGGTACGTAGCGGTTAACACGCGGCGGCCCGCCGCGTTGAATAGCTATACTACCCAAACTTTCGCGCAGCACACAAAATCAAAGTAGTTAATTTGGGACAGAGCTTTTTTGACTACCTTCTGTGGCTAAGAAAAAAGCCTCGAGGCAATTGCCCCGAGGCTTTTAACAGTTTTGATGGTGGACCTGACAAGATTCGAACTTGTGACCTCCCGGTTATCAGCCGGACGCTCTAACCAACTGAGCTACAGGTCCATCGCGCAAGGGATATATTAGACGAGTCGTTACGCGCGCGTCAACAACTTTTTTGAAAATCTTTGAGGGGTGTCGGCCCCGGCTGCCCGGCGGCATGCGAAGTCGCCTGCTCGGACAGTCCTGCTCGCACGGAGAGCACATTAAGTGCTCTCCGGCTCG
>CAVHBE010000157.1:1272-3121 GCA_963634045.1 Methanobrevibacter smithii | reverse complement strand
GGTTACTATCACTATTCCCGATGGTGCCTCGGGTGACAGCATCGCTTCGATTCTCTCCGAGAACCATATCGTCGAAAATCCCAAGGATTATTACGCGGCGGTCAAAAAGCTCAACGCCGACATGTCGCTCAAGCCCGGCACCTACTCGTTCACCACGCTCATGGACGCGACCAAGGTCGTTCAGCAGCTCATGGAGGGCCCCAATGCGGGCTCCGATGCACTGACTATCCCAGAGGGCCTGACGGTTGACCAGGTCGCCGATCGCGTGGTCAAGGCATACGACAGTATCTCCAAGGAAGACTTCCTCAATCAGGCAAAGGCCTCCAACTATGTGAAGGACTATAGCTTCCTTGAGGGCGCTGCAAACGATTCGCTCGAGGGCTTCCTATTCCCCAAGACCTATTCGTTGGGTAAGGATCCGTCTGCCGATGATGTGATTCGCGCCATGCTCGATCAATTCAACACCGAGTACAAGTCGCTCGATTTTGCCGGTTGCGAGGCCAAAATCAAGGAGCGCTACGGCGTGGATATGTCCGATTACGACATCGTTAACCTTGCCTCGATCGTCGAGCGCGAGGGCCTCAATGCCGATCAGCGCGCGCACGTGGCATCGGTTTTCTATAACCGTCTGGCGGGCAAGCTCGATGGCCTGCGTTACCTCAATAGCGATGCGACCATGATGTATGTCACCGGCGGCGAGGTTACCGCCGACGACCTGCAGAGCGATAGTCCGTACAACACCTATAAGCATGAGGGGCTGCCGCCCACGCCCATCTGCTCTCCGTCGCTCGAGGCGCTTAAGGCCACCCTTGAGCCCACCGACTCCGATGACCTGTATTTCTACATTACGCAGGACGAGGAGTATTTCTCGCAGACCTACGAAGAGCACCAACAGTCTTGGAATTAAACATGAGGATTTTCAGCCCCAAACGATATGTTGCCTCGGTCGACCGCATCGACCTCGATACCCTTTGGGCCGACGGCAAGCGCGCCATTTTGCTCGACCGCGATAATACCCTGGTGCCGCGTGATACCGAGCAGGTTCCCACTGCCGTCTTGGCTTGGCTCGACGCCGCTCGCTCCAAGGGCTTTAAGCTGTGCATGGTGTCGAACAACTGGCATCGCGACCAGGTCATGAGCTCCGCACGCGAGCTGGGGCTCGAGGCCATCAGCCATGCCATGAAGCCCGCGCCGTTTGCTCTCAGGGCCGGTCTTAAGCGCTTGGGCGCCACGACCGACGAGGCCGTGCTGATCGGTGACCAGCTGTACACGGACGTGTGGAGCGGCAACTTTGCCGGTGTCGACACGATCTTGGTAAAGCCGCAGGCCACGCAGGACCTGTGGTATACGCAAATCTTCCGTATCTTTGAGCGCCGGGCCCTGCGCGACCTTCCCTGCGAGGAATAGGTTGCGTCATGTCCCAGCACACCAAGCACGGCTGCGACCATATCTTCTTTATCGGGTTTTTGGGTGCGGGTAAATCGACGCTCGCGCGCAACGTGGGCACCATGTTTAAGCGTCGGTTTATCGATACCGACCGCCTGGTCGTGCGTCGTTGTGGAAAATCGGTAACCGAGATTTTTGAGACCGAGGGAGAGGAGCGTTTTCGTGAGCTCGAAACCTCGGCGCTCCGTTCGCTCCAAAGCGAGCGCAGCCTGCTGGTTTCGTGCGGTGGTGGCATTGTCGAGACGCCGGTCAATATCGAGCTCATGCACCTGATGGGTACCTGCGTGTATCTCGAGGGTGACTTTGAGGACTCGATGCGCCAGATCCGCCGCTCCGACACGCGCCCCGATTTCCGCTCGCCTGAGCATGCGGCGCGCTTGTTCGAGCATCGACGTCCGCTGTA
>CAVHBE010000157.1:0-1262 GCA_963634045.1 Methanobrevibacter smithii | reverse complement strand
CTGTATCGCCAAGCTGCCGATCTTACCCTCGATATTCGCAATAAGTCCTTTGAGGACGTTTCCTATGTTTGTGCCGAGATGCTTTTGGAGCGTGGACTGCTATGATTCGCCGTCAACTCATCAATTTCCAAAACCGCAGCGTCGATGTTCGCGTCGGCTTTGACGCGTTTAGCGAGCTGTCGCGCATGTTTGCCTCGGTCGTGGGCAAGCCCAAGCGCGCGATGGTTGTCTGGAACAGCGCTGTGTCCGATCGCTTTGGCGAGATCGTTGAGCACGCTCTGGTTGATGCCGGCTTTGCTGTGTCGGAGCTTTCGCTTGAGGTTTCGCCTGATGGCGCGACCTTGGCTGACGCCGATACTGTCTTTGGCGCACTGTCGGCTAACGGTATTACCTGCGATGACTTGGTTGTTGCTGTTGGCGATGCCGCAACCTGCTCGGTTGTTTGCTGGTGCGCCAACCAGTGGTGCGGACGCACGGAGTGCGCCCTGCTGCCGACGACCTTCGACGCTATGCTCACGGTCGCTACGACGATGGAGCCGCTCGTCGCTTCGGGCGACCACACGCTGCCCGCCATCGCGGTGCGCCCCGAGCCCGGTCTGGTCGTGTGCAATCTGGACCTTGTTCGCGAGGCCAACCCTGAGGACCTTAAGCTTGGCTATGCGGTGCTCGTGGGTACTATGCTCTCGAGCAGCAAGTCGCGCTGGAACCAGTTCTCCGAGACGGTCCCAGAGATTCTTGCCGGTGAGGAGGTCGCTCTCGTCAATGCTGTGCAGTGGTCCCAGACCGCGCGCAAAGACGTGCTCATGGCCACGAACCCCAGCGCTCGCCATGCGCTCGATTTTGGCAAGACGGGGGAGCGCACCCTTCGCGCCTGCCTGGGCGATGCCGCGGCGCACGTCCCCGCATACCAGCTCCTTTCCGAGGGTATGCGCTTTGAGGCGCGCCTAGCACATGATGCCTGCGACTTCGATATCGACTACGTGTTTGAGGTCGATGACTGCCTGGAGGACTTTGGCATCGAGGAGCTTGGCTTCGACCTGGAGCCCACCGCGTTTATCGAGGAGTTCCGCAAGCAGCAGTTCGCTCGCTCCAATCGTACGATGCTGCCGCTGCCTGCGGCACTTGGCGCCATTCGTCTTAACGCCGTGGACGACGATGTACTCGAGCGCCATGCGCAGGCGTATCTGGCTTCTCGCAGGGAACTTCTCTAATTTTATTGACATCCATCGTCTTTCGTATCATTTTGAGGGACGGGTTTTAAT
>CAVHBE010000156.1:0-7751 GCA_963634045.1 Methanobrevibacter smithii | reverse complement strand
GGATAGCACGCCGCGAGAAAAACTGACACTTAAGCGCTATATAGAATTGCTCGAGGCGGAAGGCGTGGTCGTCTCCAAACCGGCAGTGCCATGCGATTGGCCTATTGAATTTGCGACTGACGATTCGCGCCAAGTGCGTCCGGGCACGCTGTTTGTCTGTAAGGGGCGTGCATTTAAGCGCGAGTATCTGGTGTCGGCGATTGCCGACGGCGCCGTCGCCTATGTGTCCGAGACGGATTACGGCGTCGATGCCCCCGCGATTATCGTCAACGATATCCGCCGTACGCTCGCTGTGGTGGCGGACGCCTATTACGGTCATCCCTCGGGTAAGGTGAAGGTCTGCGCCTTTACAGGCACCAAGGGCAAGTCGACCTGTAGCTTTTATCTGCGCGGCATTCTCGCCAACGAGGCCAAGCTTACGGGCTGTCATCGACCCGCTCTTAATACGGGCATTGAGTTCGACGACGGCATCGAGGCAGGCCCTTCCAAACTGACGACCCCCGAATCCTTCCTGCTGCAGTCTCGCATCGCGCATGCTGCGGAGGCGGGTGCCCCGTGGCTGGTTATGGAGGCATCGAGCCAGGGCCTCAAATTCGAGCGCACGGGCAAGATCGCCTTTGAAGTCGGCGCCTTTACCAATATCGGCGAGGATCACATTTCGCCGATTGAGCATCCGACGCTCGAGGATTACTTTGCCAGCAAGCTCAAAATTTTCTCGCAGAGCCGTTTTGCCGTGGTCAATCTCGATATGGATAAAGTCGATCGTGTGCTCGAGGCGGCGTCCCGCTGCGAGCGCACGGTGACGTTCTCCCTGACCGACGAGCGTGCCGACGTGCTTGCGCTGGCGATTCGTAATGGTGACTGCGGCGTGGTGGCAACGGTGCGCACGCCCCGCTTTACGCGCGACATTGTGATTCCCACGCCGGTTAAATTCAATGTGTCCAACGCGCTTGCCGCTATTGCGTGCGCGGAGGCACTGGGCATTTCGGAAGAGGGCATCGTCCATGGGCTCGAGAACGTTTTTGTCCCCGGTCGTATGGAGCTCTACAGGTCGGAATCGGGCAAGATTTTGGGTGTCGTCGATTATGCCCATAACGGCATGAGCCTTGAGACGCTCCTGCGCGATCTGCGAGAGAACTATCCGGAGCGCGAACTCGCGGTGGTGTTTGGCGCCACCGGCGGCAAAGGCGTCGATCGCCGGACCACGATGGGCATCGCTGCCGGTAAGTACGCCGACCGCATCGTGATCACCGAAGACGACCCGGGCCCCGAGAACGTCGAGGACATCTGCGACGAGATCGCACGCAATGTCCGGGAGCAGGGCAACGACAACTGGCAGATTGTGCTCGACCGTTCCGCTGCCATCGAGACCGCCGTGCGCGAGACCGAGCGGCCCGCCGTGGTGATCGTGACGGGCAAGGGCGTTGACGACTACATGCTGCGCAAGAACGGACCCGAGCCTTGCGAGCGCGACGGTTCGATTCTCAAGCGCACCCTTGCGGCGTACGATGCCTAAGACCAGAAGCCCCTTCTACGTAAATGGAGTTACCATGTCCCACAATACCCTGCCGACCGTCGCCGAGCTTTCGGGCGAGATGCGCGAGCGTCTTGCCAAGGTTAAGTACGTCTTTACCGACCTGGACGCCACCATGCTTGCGCCCGGCTCGTGCGTGCTGCGCGACAACGACGGCAACCCCTCGACCAAGCTCGTCGAGGCTGTCGTGGCACTTGCCCGCGCCGGCATCCAGGTGGTCCCCACCTCGGGCCGCAACCGCACCATGATCCACGAGGATGCGCGCGTGCTCGGCCTCAACTCCTACATCGGCGAGATGGGTGGTCTGGTCATGTACGACCTCAAGGCCAACGATTGGGAGTATCTGACCGGCGATATGCCCTACGACCCCGCCTGCGGCCTCACGCCGCATCAGGTGATTGAGCAGACCGGCGTGTGCGAGAAGATTCTTGCCCGCTGGCCGCATAAGATCGAGTACCACAACGACATGTCGACTGGCTACAAGTACCGCGAGGTCACCGTCGGCATGCGCGGCGATGTGCCCGACGACGAGGTCCAGGCCATTCTTGACGAGGCCGGCTGCGGCCTGGTCTGGGCCTGCAACGGCCGTCTGACCCATCTGTCCAAACCGACGACGCTCGAGCTCGAACGCGTCGAGGATGGCCGCGCGTTTAACATCAATCCCGCCGGCCTCAACAAGGGCGTTGCCATCGCACGTTTCTGTGAGCACCTGGGTATCGAGCGCGAGGAGACGCTGGCGCTCGGCGATTCCGAGTCCGACTTCTACATGGCTGACCACGTGGGCACGTTCTGCCTGGTCGAGAACGGTTTGACCAGCGCCGGCGCACCCGAGTTCCTGGATGTTTGCGATAACGCCTACGTCACGCGCGGCAAGATTGTCGATGGCTGGGCGGCAACGGCAGAGCTGCTCGTCGCGGCCCGTTCGTAGTGCGGTCCTATCGCGCTGAGCCATATCTTTTCGAGAGAGAATCTGGTGAGGTAATGTCCGATATCGAGAATCCGGCAGGCGACACGCGCCCGATTGGCGTGTTCGATTCTGGTCTGGGCGGTCTGACGGTTGCACGCGCCATCGCAACGGCGTTGCCGCACGAGTCCGTCTACTACTTTGGCGACACCAAGCGCTGCCCCTACGGCACCCGCACCGAGGACGAGGTGCGCTCGTTTGCACTGCAGGCGGGCCGTTGGCTGTCGAAGCACGACGTCAAGATCATGGTCATCGCCTGCAATACGGCGACCGCTGCGGCCTTGCGTTTGGCCCAGCAGGTGCTCGACGTCCCCGTCATCGGTGTGATCGCACCGGGCGCACGCGCGGCAATCAACAGCACCCGCACACGCCGGGTGGGCGTGCTCGCCACCAACCTCACCATTCGCTCGGGCGCTTACACGCGTGCCATTCAGGACCTGGATGCCGGCGTCGACGTATACGGCTGCCCTGCCTCGAGCTTTGTCGAGGTCGTTGAGCACGAGCTCGCCTCGGGCGCACATCTGCAAGAGCAGTGGCTCGAGAACGAGGACATCTTTGATACGCCTGCCGTACGCGCGCTGGTCGGTGCCACGGTTGAACCGCTGCGCGACCATGGCATCGATACCGTGGTACTCGGCTGCACGCATTTTCCACTGCTCGTGGGGCCTATTCGCCATGCGCTGGGTCCCGGAGTGCGCGTGGTGAGCTCCGCCGAGGAGACCACGTGCGAGCTGACCGATATTCTCACGCGCCGCGAGCAGCTGGCGGGCGACGCGGCCGAGCCGCAGCATCGTTTTGCAACGACGGCCGATAACATTGCCGAGTTTGCGGTGGCGGGCAGTTTTATCTTTGGCCAGCCGCTCAAGAGCATCGAGCATATCGATATCGACGAACTGAAATAGATATAAGGTCACCGATCAAAGGCTCACGTTCACCTTTTGCCGAAAGGATATTTCTATGGAGTACATGCAGGTCAATCGTGCCAACGGCCGCGCCGCCGATGAGCTGCGCCCCATCAAGCTTACTCGCGGCGTCATGAAACACGCCCACGGTTCGTGCCTGGCCGAGTTTGGCGATACGCACGTACTGTGCGCTGCCACCATCGAGGAGGGCGTGCCGGGCTGGCGCAAGGGCGCCAAGGCCGGTTGGGTAACGGCGGAGTACGCCATGCTGCCGGCATCGACCGGCAAGCGCTGCAAGCGCGAGCACGCCAACCGTAAGGGTCGCTCCATGGAGATTGAGCGTCTGATCGGACGTAGCCTGCGCACCGTCGTCAACATGAAGGCGCTCGGCGAGTACACCGTTACCGTCGACTGCGACGTGATTCAGGCCGATGGCGGCACACGAACGGCGAGCATTACCGGCGCCTGGGTGGCACTGCACGACGCCCTTGCCATGTGGGTCGAGGCGGGTAAGCTCGAGCGCATCCCGCTCACGGGCCAGGTCGCCGCGATTTCCATGGGTGTTGTCGACGGCAACACCCTGCTCGACCTGGATTATTCCGAGGACAGTCACGCCGAGGTCGACATGAACCTTGTCGCCACCGATACCGGTGAGATGATCGAGCTCCAGGGCACTGGCGAGCAGGCGCCCTTCGACCGCAAGCGCCTCAATGCCCTGCTCGATTTGGGCGACAAGGGCATTGCCGAGCTCATCGAGCTCCAGCGCCAAGCCCTCGCCTAACCTGCCAAAAAGGGATGTTAATTTTGACAGGTTTTATCTGCGGAAACGCCGGTAGATAAGGTTGATGCCACGTGAAAGGGGAGACGCCGAAGGACCTGTCCCTTTTACGTGACTTTACTATACAGACAAGGAGACCACTCATGGCACTTGAGAAGATTGACATCGATACCCTCGACCCGGCGGCGACCATCGTCGTGGCAACGGGCAATGCCCATAAGCTCACCGAGATCGAGGCCATTTTGGGCAAGGTTATGCCCGAGGTTCGCTTTGTGGCGCTCGGCCAGCTGGGCGATTTTGAGGACCCCGAGGAAAACGGCACGACGTTTTTGGAGAACGCTATCATCAAGGCGCAGGCTGCCGTCGAAGAGACGGGGCTCATGGCCATTGCCGACGATTCGGGCCTGGTCGTCGACGCGCTGGACGGTGAGCCCGGTGTGTATAGCGCGCGCTATGCGGGCGTTCACGGCGACGATGCCGCCAACAATGCCAAGCTGCTCGTGAATCTGGAGGGCGTGGCCGACGAGGACCGCACTGCGCGCTTTATGAGCGTCGTCGCGCTCATCGACACGGACGGTTTGGTCACCTATGGTGAGGGCGCCTGCGAGGGCGTTATCGCACATGAGGGCCGCGGCGATCACGGCTTTGGCTACGACCCGCTGTTCCTGCCGGTCGACACGCCGGGCAAGACCATGGCCGAGCTGACGGCGGACGAGAAGAACGCCATCAGCCATCGATTCCATGCGCTCGAGCACCTATCCGCCAAACTGACGGGCGAGGAGTAGGCCGTGCGTGCGGTGGTGCAGCGCGTGCTCAACGCCGGCGTGACGGTCGACGGCGAGTGCGTGGGCAAAATTGGGCGCGGCTATCTGGTGCTACTGGGCGTTGGCCACGACGACACGCGCGCCGAGGCCGATAAGCTGTGGGGCAAGCTCCGGGGCTTGCGCATTAACGAGGACGAGAATGGCAAGACCAACCTGGCACTTGCCGATGTCGACGGCGAGGTTCTCGTGGTGTCGCAGTTCACGCTGTTCGCCGATTGCCGTCACGGCCGCCGTCCATCGTTTACGGATGCTGGCGCCCCCGATGTCGCCAACGAGCTCTACGAGTACTTCCTGACGCTTGTGCGCGAGGACGTCGAGCACGTAGCGCATGGCATCTTCGGCGCCGACATGAAGGTCGACCTCGTCAACGACGGTCCATTCACCATCGTTCTGGACACAGATAATCTGTAAGTAGTCAATTTGGGACCGGGCTTTTTTAGCTACTTGCGTATGGCCACAACAGGGTGCTATAGTATTAGAGTTTTGTCTATCTTAGGGGTATTATCCCCTTTTTGAATTGCACCTTCTGGAGGCCCTGTTCATGGAAGAGATGGAAGTCAATCACGTCGACGACATCCACGAGAAGCTGACCGATATGGTGGGCGATCGCGTTAAGGTGAAGGCCAACATGGGCCGCACCCGCGTCGTCGAGCGCATGGGCACCATCAAGAGCGTCCATCCGGCAGTCTTTATCGTCGAGGTTGACGAGCGCCGTGGCCGCAAGTCGCGTCAGTCCTACCAGTATATTGATGTTCTCACCGGCCAGGTCGAGCTGTTCGACCCCGAGAGCGGCGAGCACATTTTTACCCCGCTCGGCAATCAGCTCGAGGAGCACTAGCGGTGACCGATTGGTCCCTGACCCTTTCCGCGCCGGCAAAGATCAACCTCTATCTGGGGGTTCATACCGAGCGCGACGACCGCGGCTACCATAAGGTCGATTCCCTGATGGCGGCCGTCGGTCTTGTCGATACCGTGACGGTTACGCCGGCACAGGCGCTGACCGTCCAGACGATTCCGACATCCGACTTTCCCATGCAAAAGAATACGGCGTATCGTGCTGCGCTCGCTCTGGCCGAGCATTATGGTCGTGAAGCCAACGTCTGCATCACGATCGAGAAGCGCATCCCGTTGTGTGCCGGCCTGGGCGGTCCTTCGACGGATGCCGCGGCGGTCATTGTCGCCTTGGCAGAGCTGTGGGGTATCGACCGTGCCGATTCCGCGCTGGACAACATCGCGCGCGGCATTGGCGCTGACGTTCCCTTCTTTTTGCATGCCAGCCCTGCATTTTACGTGGGTGGGGGAGACGTGCTGGCAACCGAGTACCCCGCACTACCCGCGACACCCGTCGTGCTGGTCAAGCCGCGCGAGGCAAGCGTTTCAACAATTGAAGCCTATCGACGTTTTGACGAGACCCCTGCGCCTGCGGACAAGCCCGGAGCGATCGCATCTGCCCTTCACTCGGGAGATGCAGAGGTGGCCTACGCGCTCGTCCACAACAACCTGGGTGTCATTTCCGCGCAGATGGAGCCGCGGATTCAAACGGTGCTCGACTGGCTTCGTTCGCAGAACGGTACCGTTGCCGTAAACGTGTGCGGTTCGGGTGCCTGCTCGTTTGCTCTCTGCGATAGCGCCGTCACGGCAGTCAATCTTGCGGCAGCCGCTCAACAAAACGGCTGGTGGGCTTATGCAACGGAGCTCGTTTCCGACACGGTTCGCATTGAAGCGCCAAAGAAGTAAAAATTTCTCTGGCACACGACGGAAATCTTTGTTACTATAGTCGGGCTAACGGGTTGTGGCTCAGTTTGGTAGAGCACTGCGTTCGGGACGCAGGGGTCGCTGGTTCAAATCCAGTCAACCCGACCAGAGCATGAGGAGGGACCGCTTCTTGCGGTCCCTTTTTTTAGCTATTGTTGTGATACCGCGATACCCGCGGTATACTCATTCGAGCTTGTCTCGCTGTATTGTGGAGGTCTACATGTTTGGACTGAGGGCTCCTGAGCTCATCATTATTCTCGTTGTTGTCCTGATTATCTTTGGGCCTAAGAACCTGCCGAAGCTCGGTAAGTCCCTCGGCTCTACCGTCAAGAATATCCGCGAGGGTATGGAGGGCGACGATAAGGGCGAAACCAAGCAGGCCGAGGACGTTGTGGTCGAGGAGTCCAAGGAGGACAAGGAGATCGCAGAGCTCGAGGCCAAGCTCGCTGCTGCCAAGCAAAAGAAGGCAGAGGACAGCGACGCGGACGCAGAGTAGTCCCATCCCTTTGGGGTGAGCACCTGACCGGCTTGCCCGCAGGCTAGCCGGTCTTTTTCGTTTTTGTTGACAGTTGATCGTTACATCATAGTTGGGGAGATATCCGTATGGACGCAAGCCAGATCGTACTGACCGCTGAGGGCCGCCAGAAGCTCGTCGAGGAGCTCGCTTGGCGTGAGGGCGATTACGCCAAGGAGATCGTCGAGGACATCAAGGAAGCCCGCGCGTTCGGCGACCTTTCGGAGAACTCCGAGTACGATGCCGCCAAGGACAAGCAGGCCCAGAATGCTGCTCGCATCGCCGAGATTCAGGCTATTCTCGCCAACGCCCAGGTTGCTGCCACCACGGGTGATCTGACCGTCTCCATCGGTTCCACCGTTTCGTTGATTGATCCCAACGGTGAGGTCATGGAGGTCACGCTTGTCGGTACCACCGAGACCAACTCGCTCGAGCACAAGATCTCCAACGAGTCTCCGGTCGGCCACGCCATCATTGGTC
>CAVHBE010000155.1:9911-11895 GCA_963634045.1 Methanobrevibacter smithii | reverse complement strand
GTCGTAGGCGGCCGTAATGTCCTCGGCAACGGCGGAACCGCAGGGGTTTTGGTGCTTGAGGATCACGCAGGCCGGCTCGTCGAACTCGCGGACCAGGTTCCAGGCGGCGTCGGCATCCAGATAGTTGTTGTAGCTGAGCGGCTTGCCCTGGATCTGCTCGGAGCCCACGAGCGGGAACTGCGAGCTCGCGGTGTTCTCGCAGCCCTCGGCAAAGCGATAGACCGTGGCCTTCTGCTGCGGGTTCTCGCCATAGCGCAGGTCGTCGACCTTCTCCAGCGAAATCTCGAGCTTGGCAGAGGTGTCCGCCACGTCGCTTGCCTGGGCGGCAAGCCAACGGGAGATAGCCGTGTCGTAGGCGGCGGTGGTCTGGTAGACCTTCACCTGCAGGCGACGACGGGTGGAAAGCGTGGTGCAGCCACCGGTCTCGTGCATCTCGGCCAGGACGGCATCATAGTCGGCCGGGTCGGAGATGACGGTAACGCTCGCGGCGTTCTTGGCAGCAGAGCGCAGCATGGAGGGGCCACCGATGTCGATGTGCTCGATAGCGTCCGCGAAGGTGACCTCGGGGTTGGCAACGGTCTTCTCGAACTCGTACAGGTTGACGACGACCAGGTCGATCAGCTTAATGCCGTGCTGAGCCGCCTCCTGCATGTGCTGCTCGGAATCGCGGCGGGCCAGCAGCGCGCCATGAACCTTGGGGTGCAGGGTCTTAACGCGGCCGTCCATCATCTCGGGATAGCCCGTGAACTCCTCGATGGGGGTTACGGGAATGCCCGCGTCCTCGATGGCACGAGCCGTGCCGCCCGTAGAGATGATCTCGACGCCAAAGTCGTCAACCAGCGTCCGTGCGAAATCGACGACGCCCGTCTTATCGGTAACCGAGATCAACGCGCGTGCGATCTTCACATCAGATCCCATGCAGTCCTCCTGTCTGGTACGCCGCCGTGCTCTGTGAGTCGGTGATACGTCGATCTGCAGCGCTCGCGCAGCGGCATTGAAAATACTGATTTAATGTAGCGCATCGAGCGCATCGATGCACCCCGCAACGGGCGCATGTGCAGAAAAAGTTTGCGAGCGGAGGGGATGGGCATGGCACCGGGCACGGTGAGTTCATGGAACACAGGGGCACCATAATTAGATGCCAATGGCGTGGTAGAACTGTGCTCGATATGCATCCGCAAAAGAAAGAGGCACCATGGTCTCGCGGGTTCTCTACCGACCGTTTGATACCGAAGACTTCGACGCCATCGCGCTGATTCTGCAGCAGCTTTGGCATAACAATTCGGATAACGATGAGTACAACCGCCTTGAGGCCGCGTGCGACCTCGCCTATTGCCTTTCGTCGTCGACGTTTTCACAGGTTGCCGTAATCGACGGTCAGGCGCGTGGCATTTCGCTCGCGCGTGCGGGACAGAGCTCCGGCGCCACTATCAACGAGCATTGGATGGATACCGAACGCGCGCTGCTATCGCAGATGCGTGAGCTAGAGCCCGATGCGTGCGCCGAGTATCTCTCGTTTGTGCGCGCAACCATCCGAACCAACAACCGCCTGCTCGAGAGCAGCCCGTTGCCGCACGACAACGAGGTCACGCTGCTTGCCGTGGATCGCGATGTCCATGGCCTGGGCGTTGGCACGGTTCTGCTCGATGCCGCCGTCTCGCACCTGTCCTCGCTTGGAGCGACGAGGGCGCACCTGTACACCGACTCCAACTGCTCGTGGAAGTTCTACGAGCTGCACGGCTTTAAGCGCACGGCCACGCACCGCGCCAACCGCGAAGAGCGCCGTCACGACATGCCGCGCGAAAGCTTCCTCTACGAACTCGATCTAACAGCCTAAACCCAGCAGCCATACCTAGTCATTTAGGGATGTTCCCAGTAATTAGTCGTTGGGGACAGCCTTCGTAGGTAGCGCATAAAAATGGGATGGATCCGTCGGCAGTCGCCGGAGAAGATCCATCCCAAAAATCAGAGCGCGCTAGAACGT
>CAVHBE010000155.1:7623-9901 GCA_963634045.1 Methanobrevibacter smithii | reverse complement strand
AGCCGCCGCCTCCGCCGCCGCCCGAGCTGTCGGAGCTCGACGCCAGCTCACGGATACTCTCGTGATACACGTCATCGAACGAATCGAGCGGAGACTCGATACCGTAATGATGGTAGTACCACCAGTAGCAGGGATAATTGTCATAGAAGCCGTCGGCCTCGCGCACCTCGGGCGGCACGGCCTCGGCAAGCTGACGCAGCACTTCCTTGGAAACACCCAGCGCCACGCCCATCACCAGCAGCTTGTTCCACAGCACCAGATCGCCGGGGACGGCTTCCTTTAGACGCGTGAAGTCCTCGAGCCAATGCTTAAGTGCCTTGCAGCGAGCCGCCACCTCGGCGCCCTCCGGCGTAAAGCGGCGGAACGTAAGGCCCACGCCGATACCCACCAGCACAATCGGCACCGAGATAAACGCGGCGGTAATGTTCGCCTGTGCGCCATCGGTAAAGAAGATGGATCCCACGGGAACAAAGGCAATCAGGATACCAAGAACCAGGCAAAACACCATTGCAACAATGCCGTCCGAGGCAACGTACTCGCTATCGGCCAACTTGCCCTTAACGGTGTTCTGATAGTCCTCGAGCTTGTCACCCACGGGCGTAGCGTGCTGCTTGACGTAGTGCTGCAGCTCGTCAAACGTGCGCGAGCGATCACCGTTCTCGTCGGGCTTAGCACCGGCAAAGAAGACCTTGAGCACCATGCGGTCAATGCCCTTGGCCGACTTCCAGCCCGCATCACTCACCGTCACGCGATACGTCTGCTCTTCTTTTTCACGCCCCAACAGGCCCTTCTTGGCCTTGGTCACGGTCGCCTGCTCCAGCTTGATCACACGGTCGTCAGTGAGCTTCATGAGCGTGGCGATATATGCCTGATCGGGCACCTCGTTCCAGCTCATGAGGGCCGAAAGCACGGCGGGATGGTCGGCCGAAGGCACATCGCGGAAATATTCGTCCTGGAAAAGCGGCTTGGGCTTGCGCTTGCGCAGCTTGAGCATAACGATTGTGCCGGTAAAGGCCACCGCCGCAACAACACTTAGCACGGCAAGTGCATTGGCAATCATGCGAGCGTGAGCGCGGCGGGCGTTAGCTTCGTCGGCCCATTCCTTCTCTTCGCTCATGATCGTTGACATGCGCTCTTCGCCCGAGGCGGTAAGCTGCGGCACCCAGTCGCTAGGGAAGGCGATGCGTGCCTCGGCGAATTCACCCTGATGCACGCAGGGAATGGTATAGGTGACCATGGGCTCGTCCTCATCGAGTGACACGTCGCCCGTCAGCGGACCGTGGCCCCATGCGCGGAAGTTATCGCCCTTGACGGCCGCCGTCCCGGCAGCGGCATTTGCGAAGCGCACTTCCATCTCGACATCGTCGGAATCCGCAGACCAGCCGTCGCCCACAAACTTCCAGTAGAGCTCGGCGGTATCGGCCCAGTTCATAACCGCACCGGTCATGGTATAGCTCACGTAATAGGTCGCGCTGTCGCCGCTCTCGTGGGGACTGAATACCTTAATCTTTACGCCGTCACCGGTCTGCTCGACCGTGTAGACGCCAGAGTCACCCTTGTTCGCGCTATCGACTTTGTTAAACGCGGTGTCCTCTTCCTCGACACTCAGCACGTCGACGGCCGCCGAGCCACCCTGCTGGTTGGAGCCCGTATTGATCTCCCAAAACACGCCGTTGATGTCGTCGTCGAAATCAAACTGGCGTCCCTCGACAACGGTCAGCGATCCATCGGCTTCGACCGTGGCGCTGATGTAGGTTTGGGTCATGGAATAACCGTCGGCGTGTGCGGCGGCGGGCAGTAGCAGCAATGCAAGCGCGACGAGTGCGCAGACGGAAGCAAATCGCGCAAACAGGCGGCGCTGCCGACAGGTTTTGGCAACGGGGTCGTTCATGGGCACATCCTTTGTCTGTGATACCAGTAACGCCATTGTCCCACGTTTACGGGCGCACATGACGAACATCTAGGTCAGCGGAGTATCAAACGAGACGAAAGTCACGCCCGCGACCGGCACCTGGGGACGTTCCTTATCTGCCGGCAATCTGGGACACTCCTTGGCATGGCCTGCGCCAGCAATAGATACCACTTCATAGCTCCGTCACAGGTGTAGCGGCTTTGTGTGGGCGCGGCGTGAGCCGATTAAGCCGGCGAGCGAGGGGGATAAAGCAGTTGAGCGAAAACGGTTTGCCCCTTTGCCGTTCGCTCGAGGATCATGTCCCCCTTTTCCGCGGAAACCCCGGCAGTTGCGAAGAGCTGCCGGGGTTTCTGTCGTTTGAGGGGT
>CAVHBE010000155.1:2465-7588 GCA_963634045.1 Methanobrevibacter smithii | reverse complement strand
TTGAGGGGTTGGGCTGGCGGGCGGCGATCGAGCTGTCGAGCCGGTGGTCCGGCACGCGCAACGCGCGGCCTCGGCAACTTGCAGGCCACGGCAGCGTCTCCCCCACCGCGCCCCGCGCTATACTCGTCCGCATGGATATCAACGCACGCAACATAGCAACACACGCTGTGGCCACGTCGACGGCGCCCAACAGCAAACTCGCCCCCGTCCCCGCGCCCGTCGTGGGCCGTTTCGCCCCGTCGCCCTCGGGCCGCATGCACTTGGGCAACGTGTTCAGCTGCCTGTGCTCGTGGCTTTCGGCCCGCAGCCAGGGCGGCAGCATCGTGCTGCGCATCGAGGACCTGGACGATCGCTGCAAGCGCCCGGAACTTGCCGCTCAACTGATTGACGATCTGACCTGGCTGGGGCTCGAGTGGGACGAAGGCCCCTACTACCAGCACGATCGCCTGGATCTGTACGAGGACGCCCTGCGCCAGCTGCAAGACGTCGGCCTCACCTATCCCTGTTTTTGCACGCGTGCCGAGCTCCACGCCGCGAGCGCGCCGCACGCCAGCGACGGCATGCCCATCTACCGCGGCGCCTGCCGAGGCCTTTCTGCCGAGGAGGTTGCCCGCCGCAGCATCCTGCGCGCTCCGGCCACGCGCCTGCGTGTGCCCGCCGTCGACGACCTCGCCGGCGACGTGATCGAATTCGTTGACCGCACGTACGGAGCCAAATGCGAGGCGCTCGCCACCGAGTGCGGCGACTTTTTGGTGCGCCGCAGCGACGGCGTGTTTGCCTATCAGCTGGCCGTGGTGGTCGACGACGCTGCCATGGGCGTCACCGAGGTCGTGCGCGGATGCGATCTGCTGGGCTCCACGCCCCGCCAAATCTACCTGCAGCATCTGCTGGGACTTCCCACGCCACGCTACGCGCACATTCCACTGCTCATGTCGCCGGACGGGCGCCGCCTTTCCAAGCGCGACCGCGATCTGGACCTGGGCGAACTACGCGCCCGCTTTGGCGCACCCGAGGCACTGCTGGGATGGCTCGCCGGGCAAACGGGCATCGCGCCGGACACCACACCGCGCTCTGCCGAGCAGCTGGTCGAGCACTTTAGCTGGGACGTTATCCGCGCGCACCGCGAAAACATCACTGTAACGGTCGAGTAGCCAGCCACCCCGCCCCTACGCGACATCCCAGGGCTGGAGTTCGTCACCCAAACGGACGATACAGTCGTAGAGCACGGTATGGCGCTCGGCCGGGTTGGCATCCCGATGAAAATGCCCGTAATACCAGCGTTTGTAGTCCAAGCGATCTTCCAGCTCATCGAAAAATGCCGTAAGTCGGTCAACGTCGGGGCAATTCCAGCCGGGTGCTGGATAAAGCGTGGGCGAAAGCATACGCGTAGAGCAGGTGTGGGTGACCACATAGTCGACCTTCCAGCCCACGCTGTCGAGCTTTGTCCGTGCCTCCTCAAAGTTGCGCTCGTCCGGCAACTCCTGCGGCCACCAGCTGGAATACGGAATGCGGTATTCCTTGTCCACGCTCGTGGCGCCGCCCATGGTAAAGATCGTTGAGCCGTCGAGCTCAAAAACCTCGCCACGCGTCAGGCGCCGTATGGGAGAGGTATCCGACAGGCGCTGCGTCAGTCCGCCGTGCCACAACTCCATGGAGCGCTCCGCCCAGTGATCGAAACGTTCGTGGTTGCCGTCGACGAACAGCACGGTATAGGGGCGCGACTCCAGCCAGGCGATATCGGCACATTCCTCGGCAGAGAAATCCCACGGAAAGCCAAAGTCGCCCGCGACAATCAGATAGTCGTCGCTCGTCAAACTATCCCCAAGATCCCAGTCGCGCAGCTTTTGCATGTCGAGGCCGCCGTGAATATCGCCCGTTACATAGACCGTCATCGGATTACCACTTCCCTGTAAGTCGCTAGCCCACATTCTGCACGATCACTAAGCCAACCGTTCCAGCCCTTCCATCCCTTAGGGCTTACCCTTCGTTCTTCCATCCAAACGGGTCAAGCACCCAAAAAACCAGATCGAGCACGCCGCCGGTCATCATGGCGCCGGCAAGGGCCATGCAAACATGCAGAGAGCTGGCACTTCGAAGCACGTCGAATGGCCCCCGAACAGCCAGCAGCGCGACTGCTGCGCCGGCAAGGCACAGCGCAAGGCACGGCCCCGCGTCCTTGACGCGCTTCTTTGCGAGATGCTTGGTGTTGTCACTCATCAAAATCGAACTCCTTAGAGGGTCGTTGTTCAGGTACATGCCACCGCAGCAGAGCAGGGCGGCAGGGTAAGTGTCCCATGTCATGCGGACATCAATGGAGAAACCGCCTGCTCGACCAGCCTTTGACGCCGTTTTGCGCCGGCGCCCCATCTCCCGCTATCGAGGTCTAATACTTTTCCGAGAAGTGAACGTCCGTTTTTGGACCCCTGGAGCATCCGCATTTTTCGGCGGCAAAATCGCAGGATTTCAGCGCCGAAACCGCAGGAAACGGCACTCCTAAAGTGTCGATGCTTCGGGGGTCCGTTTTAGCTCGTTCACTTCTCGGGAAAAGCATTAGGCCTCGCTGCTAGCTATCCAAAAAGACAACTCTCCCTTCCCCACCGCCACCCAAAAACTCATCCAACATTAATCTTGGCTCAAGAATCGCTTAATCTATAACCTGCACTATAGAGTTCGAACAAGGGGCGGGGCGGGGCCGCGCAACGCAGGCCGCCGAACGCTACGCTCGCGCCTGGGCAGATCGCCCGGCGTCGCGCCCATCGAACGAAAGGACAGGTCATGGACGACCTCGAAAAAGTTGAAACCATCCGCACCAAGTGCAACGTGAGCTACACCGATGCCAAGGCCGCGCTCGACGCCGCCGACGGTAACGTTCTGGATGCCATCATTTGGCTCGAGTCGCAGGGCAAGACGCAAACCACGTCGGCGCACGCCGCCACCGAGTCCGTGCCGGTCGATGAGCCCTCGGCCGAGATGGTCGCCGCGCAGGCCGCCTACGAGAAGTCGAGCGAAAAGACCGACTTCTCCAAGAAGATGGACAGCGTGTGGGAGTACCTCAAAAAGCTCTTCCGCCTGAGCCTGGACACCAAGTTTATTGCCACGCGCCGCGATGCGATCATCCTCAACATCCCCATCCTGATCCCCATCGTCGCGCTGTTTGCTTGGGGCGCCACGATATGGCTGATGCTGATTGGCCTGTTCTTTGGCATGCGCTACCGCATCGACAGCGACGGCGACGTGCCCGGCAGCATCAACAACCTTATGAATCACGCTGCCGATGCCGCGGACGACATCAAACAAAATCTCAACGACGACAAGTAATCGCAGACGGGGGGGCACGCATGGCACGGATCCTAATCGTAGAGGACGAGGAGAAAATCGCCCGCTTTGTGACGCTCGAGCTGGAGCACGAGGGCTACCAGGTGGAGCACGCCGCCGACGGCCGCACCGCCGTGGACCTAGCGCTGGAGCGCGACTACGATCTGATTCTGCTCGACGTGCTGCTGCCGCAGCTCAACGGCATGGAGGTCCTGCGGCGTGTCCGCAAGTACAAGGATGTGCCGGTGATCATGGTCACCGCGCGCGACGCCGTGATGGACAAGGTAGCCGGGCTCGATGCCGGCGCTGACGATTACCTAACCAAGCCGTTTGCCATTGAGGAGCTGTTCGCACGGATCCGCGTTGCGCTGAAGCGCTCGGAAGCCGTGCGGGCGGCTTCGGGCGTTGGCGGCGCCGGGGCGGGCATGGCGAGAGGCGCGGGTGCCGGCGCCGTCGCGATGCCCCCGGTCAGCGACTCGACCCAGGCTTCCGTCGCGCCCTCCCCCGCCGCGCTCGCCGTGGGCTCGGTTGCGCTCGACCCCGACCGCCGCGAGGTCACAGTCGGCGGCTCGCCCATCGCGCTCACGGCCCGCGAGTTCGACGTTCTCGCCCTGCTTATGGCGCACGCCGGCACCGTGCTCACGCGCGAGCGCATCGCGCACGAAGCGCTGGGCTACGAATACGTGGGCGACACCAACAACGTCGACGTACACATCGCGCACCTGCGTGCCAAGATCGAGGACGCCGGCAGCGCCCGCATCATCCAGACCGTGCGCGGGGTGGGCTATGTCTGCCGTGCGTAACGCCGAGGCCAAGCGCGTCACCTCCATCGCCCGCGCCATCAACTGGAGCTATATGTGGCGCCGTCTGATGAGCTACATCTGGCTCGATCTGTTGCTGGTAGTGATTGCGGCGGCGATCCTCGTCTATGGATACAACCAGACACTGCCCGACGACACGTTTACCGCAGGATGGATCCCCGGTGCCACCGTTCACGGCATGTCGCTGACGCCCGCGCGCGGCTGGGACCCGACAACGCTCACCTATACCGTCGAGCTTGCGCGCACCACCAAGACCTTCCCCCTCGCGCAGGACCTCGTCACGCTATGGCCTCTCTACCTTGTCGTTGTGGGTTGGCAGGTCATCAGCGTGCTCAACATGCTCGGCGGCGCCCGCCGCGTGCGCCGCACCATGGCGCCGCTCAACGATCTGGCCCTGCGCGTGGACGAACTCGGCCGCATGCAGCTCTCCGGCGGCAAGATGGAAACGCTGGAGCAGGCCATCGAGCGCGCAAGCGTCGACTCGCCGAGCGTCACTACCGGCGACGCCGACCTGGCAAGCATCGAGGTTGCACTCAACCGCCTACTGCGCCAGATGCAAGAGGCCAAGCTGCAGCAGATGCGCTTTGTCAACGACGCGAGCCACGAGCTGCGCACGCCCATCGCGGTGATTCAGGGCTACGTGAACATTCTCGACCGCTGGGGTAAGGACGACCCGGCCGTGCTGGCGGAGTCCATCGCGTCCCTCAAGGCCGAAAGCGAGCGCATGCAGGAGCTCGTGGAGCAGCTGCTGTTTTTGGCGCGCGGCGATGCCGGACGCACGGTCCTGCGGCGTGCGGATACCAACCTGGCCGCACTGGTCGGCGAGGTATGCGAGGAATCGCAGATGATCGATACCGCGCACACGTATCGGCTGGCTTCTGACGCTGCGCTTGCCAGCGACCCGCGCTGCGACGCGCCCGTCGACGTGGCGCTCGTGAAGCAGGCTCTGCGCGTGATCGTGCAAAACGCCGCCAAGTACTCGGATGC
>CAVHBE010000155.1:0-2455 GCA_963634045.1 Methanobrevibacter smithii | reverse complement strand
GGGTTCGGGTCTGGGGCTTGCGATCGCCAAGTGGATCGTCGACAGCCACGGCGGCGTCATCGGTGTGACCTCGGTCGAAGGGGTCGGCAGCCGCTTTACGATTCGCCTGCCACGATAGGAAGCCCCTCGGCATAAATAAAGGGATAGGGCCACGCGGCCCTATCCCTTTTTGCCAGCTATGGCAGCTTGTGCGCTACTCGCGGCACAGGTGCACGGCGAAACCGGCGAACTCGCGCTTAAAGTACACGAGCTTGGTACCACCGTCGGGCAGCAACGCGCGCGACTCTTCGTTGACCTCGAGCCCGCGCTCGGCAAACCACTTCTCAGCTGCATCGATGTCGTTAACGGCAAAGCCGATGTGGCCCTTGGTGCCACGACCGTTCTGCTTCATGATCTCGACCAGCGAATCGTTGAAGTACGAAACCGGGGTCTCGATGACGGGCAGGCCCATCATCGTCGAGAACAGCTCCGCAATCTCCAAGGCGTCTGCCGGGTCGGCGGCGTTAATGCCCACATGGGCAACGCGCATACCAAAGAGCTCTACCGGATTGGCGTTCTGCCCACTCATGCAGTCAGCGCCTACTGAGCCATGACGTCGAGAACGGCCTTCTCGGCAGCGACGCGGTTCATGCCGGTCATGAAGGGCACGCCGCTCACGTACGGGCAGGTGAGGCCTTCGGGGGCAACGGTGGTGGCGATCAGCAGGTCGGCGCCCTCATCGCAAGCGTCCTTGGCCTCGGAGATGGCGCACTGCACGATCTCGTACTTGTCGGCATAACCGTTGGCGTCGAGCAGGGTAGCGACCTTCTGGGCAACGAGCGTGGAAGTAGCAGCGCCAGCACCGCAAGCCAAAACGATCTTCTTCATAGGTAATGTCTCCCTTCATGGTTTACTTTAGGTAAGTGTACCGCAGCGAGCGATGGCACTCGGCCTCGATGAGCTTTTATGCCAGTTTGCTTGCGCGCTGCGTATAATACATCTAGTACGTGTTGTCATACCGCTCGCTTTATGAGCGACTAAGGACCCTAATATGCCCGATTCCCGCACCCTCTGGACCGCCGTCGTTATCATCTGCATCGCCGTGTCGGTGTTCTTTAGCGTCAAAAAACGCACCACGTTTAAACGCCTGCAGCAATTGATGGCCGCCAAGCAGTGGGATGAGTTCGATCGTTTGCTCGACGGCAAACTCACCAGCATGCTGTACCCGCGCTACAACCGCGACTACCTGCGTCTGAACTCCTATCTGCTGCGCGAGGACCACGAGCACGCCAGCGAGATGTTCGACCTGCTGCTGGGGCTCAACCTACCCAAGATGCAGCGCGTCGACCTGGTGATTAAGGCCTTTAACTACTATGTTGGCCAGGAGGACCGCAAAAAGTCCAAAGAGCTGTTGCACGAGATCAAGGGCTTTGAGGGCGGTCAAGCCGAGGCGGTTGCACACGAGTGTCAGCTGATGTACGACACGATGATCCTCAAGCGCCACAACGACATTCCCGAGCTGGAGCGCATGCTCGAGGATGTCGGCGACGACCCAGTCAAGCGCTGCCGCTTGGAGTACCTGCTGGCCCTGCAGTACCAGAACAAGGGCGACGAAGCCAAGTTCCAGGAGTTCCTGGAGAAGTCGGGCCAACACTCGATGGCCGTCAACGCGTAACGGACGGCTTGTGCTAGACTTCTAGTCTCACGGGGGCGTGGCGGAATTGGCATACGCAGGAGACTTAAAATCTCTCGCCGCAAGGATTGTGGGTTCGAGTCCCACCGCCCCTACCATGTGATTGCTTGCGAGCCCGTGTTCCCCAGGGATGCGGGCTCGCTTCTTTTAGATGCCGGTGAGACTCGAACCCGCGAGGGGGCGAGCGTTAAGCGGACGCGCAGCGTCCGTAGCGAGCCGGCGAGGGCGCCGACAGGCGGCCGAAGCCGGTGCGTATTTGCGCAGCAAATGCGCGGACGTCCCACCGCCCCTACCATATGGAGCTTTCGAGCCCGTGTCCCCAAGGGATGCGGGCTCGCTTCTTTTGGATGCCGGTGGGGCTCTAAGTTGCGGTGGAATAGTTCCTGTTTTGGCAGTTTACCAGCCCATTTAGGAACTATTCCACCGCAACTTAGGTTGGTGTTCCCACATTTTCCAATGGAAAAACGTGGCTGTCTCCCACATTTTCCGATGGAAAAACGTGGTTGTCTCCCACATTTTCCGATGGAAACTCCCAAATGGCCTTATACTAGCCGAGAGGGTTAGGAGGCAATATGCAGCGACAGCTTATGAGTGAACTTATCGCTTGGGAATCAAGGGCGAATCGCAAACCTCTCTTGCTTAAGGGAGCCCGCCAGACAGGAAAGACTTGGCTTCTTAACGAATTCGCAAGCCAGCAGTATCGAAACGTCATTCGTTTTGACTTTATGCTCGAGCCGAGCACACGCTCGCTGTTCGATGGGAACCTCGACCCCAAGCGCATCA
>CAVHBE010000154.1:0-7672 GCA_963634045.1 Methanobrevibacter smithii | reverse complement strand
TCTCGAGTGCCGCGAACGCCATCAATACCGAGGCAGAGCAGCTGCGCAGGGAGGGCTGCGATGTTGTTGTGTGTATCGCGCATACACTCAACGCCAAGACCTTTGCCACGCGGCTCCGTGGCGTCGATGCCCTTATCGCAGGCCACGAGCACATCAACCTTAACGAGAAGGTGACGGGAGCCGACGGCAAGACGATCCACGTTGTTGAGGCAGGCAGCGCCTTTGCCGAGGTGGGGCTGCTTTCCATTCCGTACAAGTACGACACGAATGGCACCGAGACGACCGACGATGACACGGTCACGGTCCCTGCAGACGGCAGCGACGAGAAGCTCTACACCGCCAAGAACGTCAACGACCTTTTGGCAGACCCCGACAAGGGCTCCGACTACCAAAGCCGCCTTGAAGACGTCCGCAACAAGATCAAGCCGCTCGACGAGGCCTTTGAAAACGAATCGAACAAGGTGCTCGGCACATCCACCACCAACTATTTCTACGGCGAGGACGCCGCAGGCACGCATGGTTGGGAAATGGTGCGCACCACCGATTTCCGCCCCAGCAAGGAGGACGACACCACCAAAGCCCAGACCATCGGCCACGTGATTTGCGGCTCCTATCTTGCCTTGACGGGCGCAGACCTCGCTATCGAAAACGCTGGCGGCATCCGCGGCGGCATCGCGGCGGGCAACGTGACCGCCGGCAACGTGACCGCCATCTCGCCCTACGGCAACACCGTGGGGACCTGGACCATGACCGGTGCGGACTTCCTCGCAGCGCTCGAGCACTCGCTGCAGATCAGCGACGAGTGCAATCACAGTTATGAGCTTCAGCAAGCCTACGTGGCAGCCGGTCATACCGAGCAGGAGGCGCAAGACAAGTACAAGTGGCGCGATGACTCTGGCAGCGTTCTCTCCTTTGGCGGCATCAACGTGACGATTGATTGGACGCAGCCCGAAGGCAAGCGCATTGTGAGTGCCACACTCACCAAGGACGGCAGCACGCTCGATCCCACCAAGACCTATACCGTCGCCACCAACAACTACATCATTACCAACACGACCGACTTCCCCACCTTCGCACACGCCACCAAGCGCACCGAGTGGGGCACGTGTGAGGCGGCGCTGAGGGCGCTGATTGGGCAAAACGGCTGGGAGAGCAAGATGGTTGGACTCGCCGGCACCATCAGCTTTGGCTCCGTTGCCGTGGACCCCACGCCCACACCGGCCCCGACGCCTAAGCCCTCGCCTAAGACGGACACGACGACCACGAAGGTCATCACCAAGAAGACGACCGGTAAGCTCGCCGCAACGGGAGACCGCACGCTGGCAGTAGTTGGCGCGTGCCTTATCAGCGGCATCATCGTCATCATGCTCGGCATTATCTGGAAGCGTCGACGCTAAGCTACACCGCCGGGCCTTGCAGCCCCGCCGCGTAAACCTTATATCGAGCACAGAAGCCCGTCCGAATTTGATCGGACGGGCTTCTTGGTGGGTATCATGGTTGGACGATCATTAGGAGGTTTCCCTACATGGAATTGTTTGAGCCGATTCTTCATTTCTTTGAGCAACAGTGGGTCCACAACATCATCTGGGCCGTCATCTTGGCGATAGGCACCGCCGTCGCCGCCAAGGTCGTATCCAAGACCCTGAACCATCTGCTTAACCGAGACGATAACCCGCTTCCGGCATCGAGTATCTTCATCAACATCGCGCGCGCCGTCATCTGGATGATTGGCGGCAGCTTTATCCTCGACAACTGCTTTGGCATTAACGCAAACGCGCTCGTCGCCGCTCTTGGCGTCGGCGGCATCGCCATCTCGCTCGGCTTTCAGGACACGCTGTCAAACCTTATCGGCGGCATGCAAGTGACCTTTATGGGCATCATCAAACCCGGCGACAATATCGAGGTCGGCGGCGTATCCGGCGTGGTCCAGGACATCACCTGGCGCCACACGACCATCGAAGATGCCTGCGGGCAGACCATCATCGTCCCCAACTCCAACATCTCCAAGAACACGCTCGTGCATTTGATGCCCTTTGGGCGCGTGGCTGTGCCCGTTGCCGTAAAGGACACGTCCAAGTGGGCCTCGCTCGACGCACTGGCAGACGAGCTGACCAGCGCCACCAAGGCCGCCGTGCTTCCCATCTCGGACTTTGACAAGGAGCCCTACGTACTCTTTAGCGAAATCGGCGACTTTGGCATCAAAGGAAAGATCATCTTTATCGTCAGCGACGACAGCACTACATTCACGGCAGCCGACGCCTGCATCCGCGCCATCGCCCCCATCATCGCCTAAACCACCGCAAAGGGGTCAGGCATCTTTGTAGTGGTTTTCATTCGTGGTACCATGGTTCATATAGTTGTTTAAACGACTAAGGGAGCAACATTATGGAAGAGGCCTATCGTCAAGCACGCAAGCGCGGCGAGCAAGGACGTCGACGCGCCATTAGCCAAAGCGAGCATCCATACCTTACGGACCTCGATAGCTTGGTTGCTCAGCTCCCCTTAGGTCAGCGAGAGAATGTCGGCCTGCGGGATATTCCGCTCGAAATGGTCGTCGGCACGGTCACCAAGGGCCGTCAGTCCGCCTTTTCGTGTAACTTTATGCCCCTGCTTCCGTTTAGCACCGAGTTCGCCCGCAAGTGGTCCAACCTCTACGACATCCAGGTGACCGAGGGCTATCGCGACCCCGTCATCGTCACCGAGTTCATGCATCGGTTCTATGTCCAGGAAGGCAACAAACGCGTCAGTGTCCTCAAATTCCTAGACGCCCCGACGGTTTCGGCCAAGGTCACCCGTCTCTACCCCGGCAAATGGGATTCCGTCGAAAGCCGCCTGTACGGCGAGTTCTGCGCGTTTTGGCGCGTCTGCCCCCTATACGAGATCGAGTTCTCGCGTGAGGGAAGCTACGAGACGCTCGCCAAGATGCTCGGTCAGAACCTTATCGAAAAATGGCCGCAGAAAAAGGTCGACTACCTGCGCCACACCTTCCTGCTCTTTAAGCGCGCCTACCTTCGCGCAGGCGGCGACCACCTGGACATTACGCCCGCCGACGCCATGCTCGTCTACCTCAATGTGTACAACCAGGACCGCCTGCTGGATACGCCGACGGATATCGTCGTAAACCGCCTGTGCAAGATTTGGCGCGAGCTGGTCATTGCCGGCAAAAATGACGAGGACAAGGTCGATCTAGTCGAAGCACCGAGCGTCGACGAGGAGGAGACGCCCGCCAAGTCCACCTCTGGCGTGCTCAACTTCTTTATGGGCAAGACCGTCTACTCGGCGGCCAACCCCCTGCGCATCGCCTTTATCCATGAGTTCCCCTGTGCGACGTCGAGCTGGGACAGCCTGCACGACCAAGGGCGTCAGTATCTCGATGAGCACTTTGGCGGTATCGTGCGCACCGAGGCGTTCGAGGACTGTCACGATCCGGATGTGTTCTACGCCGCCGTGGAAACGGCTGTCAAACATGGAGCAAACGTCATCTTCTCGACCTCGCATCGCCTGATGGAATACACGCTCAGGGCTGCCGTTGAGTATCCCCGGGTTCGGTTCCTCAACTGCTCTATCGGCCTTCCCCATCAAAGCGTCCGTTCGTACTTTGGCAAGATGTACGAGGCCAAGTTTCTGCTGGGCGCCCTTGCGGCCAGCATGGCGGACAACCACCGCATCGGTTACCACGCGTCGGTCTTCGCCTCGGGCGCACTCAGCGAGATCAACGCCTTTGCGATTGGCGCCTCGCTGCTCGACCCGCGCGCGCAGGTCATCCTCACCTGGGGCGATGTTCCCGCCGGTGGTCTTGCCGAAGCCATGTGCCGCGAAGGCGTAAGCGTCATGACCGGCGCTGACATGTCAAAGTCGCTCGAAGACCCAACGGCCTACGGGCTTCACCGCTTGGTCGACGGCAAAGTCACCGGCATCGCCATGCCGGTATGGAACTGGGGCCGATACTACGAGCTTATCGTGCGCAGCCTTCTGCACGGCACGTGGGACGAGACCAGCGACGACAATCAGGTGCGCGCCGTCAACTACTGGTACGGCATGAGCTCAGGCGTTATCGACATTCGCTACGCGCCGGGCCTGCCTTATCAGACGCGCAAGCTTGTTCAGCTCCTCCGCAATGGCATTGTTGAGGGATCCATCAACCCCTTTGGCGGCGAGCTCCACAGTCAGAACGGCGTGGTGCAGATCGAAGGCTTCCCTCCGCTGCCGAGCACGCAGATTGTCGAGATGAATTGGCTGGCGGACAACGTGATAGGCACCATTCCGCAGCTCGATGATGAGCCGAAAGTCCCTGCCCTATGAAAATCCTTGCCATAGCCGATACCGAAGAACGATGCCTTTGGGAGTGCTTTCGCAAGGAACGCTTTGAGGGAGTCGACCTGATTTTGTCCGCCGGCGATCTGGACCCGGACTATCTTGAGTTTTTGGTTACGGTCATCAACAAACCGCTCATCTACGTGCGCGGCAATCACGATGACCGCTACGCACGTCATGCACCGGGCGGATGTATCTGCGTGGAAGACAGCGTGTACACGTACCGAGGGATTCGCATTGCGGGCCTTGGCGGGTCCATGCGTTATCGCGACGGCGCCAACATGTACACCGAACGCGAGATGTCCAAGCGCATGCGTAAGCTGTCGCGTAAGGTTAGGATGGTCGGCGGGTGCGACATTCTGCTTACCCATGCACCCGCCGCCGGTATGGGCGATCTGGACGATCTGCCGCATCGAGGATTCGAGTGCTTTAACACAGCACTCGAATCCTGGAATCCCGACTACATGGTGCACGGGCATGTGCACCAAAGCTACGGTTGCGATTTTCAGCGCGAGCGGCAGCATGTGTGTGGAACGACGATCATCAACGCCTGCGGCTATACGCAGTTTGAGCTCGACCAGACGCGCTACCCCATCCGTGGCTGGCAGGCAGCCTGGCTCAATTCGCAAACCATGCGCCGCGAGCTCAAACGCCACGATGCCATCGAGTCCTCAACAGCCAGAACACCCTGGTAACCACCACAAAGAGGACACTGTCCCCTTTGTGGTGCTTTTGACGCGATAGTAAGAAACCCGGTCCTGCACAAGGCAGAACCGGGTTTCTTTAGCAATGCTTGCTTTGCTCAGGCAGTAACTAGCAGTTACTCAGCCAGGAAGTCACGCTGGACAGCGGGATCGACCTTGACTCCAGGGCCCATGGTGGAAGACACGGAGATGGACTTGACATACTTGCCCTTAGCAGAAGAGGGCTTGACGCGCAGGATCTCAGTGTACAGGGCAGCGTAGTTCTCGACGAGCTGCTGCTCAGAGAAGGACTTCTTGCCCAGGGGCACGTGGCAGATGCCGTAGCGGTCGGCGCGGTACTCAACGCGGCCAGCCTTGAGCTCGGAGACCATCTTGGCGACGTCCATGGTCACGGTGCCGAGCTTGGGGTTCGGCATGAGGCCACGGGGACCAAGGATCTTACCGATGCGGCCAACCTTGGCCATCATGTTCGGCGTAGCGATAGCGGCGTCGAAGTTGATCTCGCCCTTCTGAATCTGGGCGACGAGCTCGTCGGAACCGATGATGTCGGCGCCGGCAGCCTCGGCCTCGCGGGCCTTCTCGCCCTCGGCGAAGACGGCAACACGAACGGTCTTGCCGGTGCCGTGGGGCAGGGAGATGGAACCACGGATGTTCTGGTCAGCCTTACGAGTATCGATGCCCAGACGGAAGTGGGCCTCGACGGTCTCGTCGAACTTGGCGGTGTCGAGCTCCTTGATGAGCTTGGCAGCCTGAAGGGGGGTGTAGAGCGTGGCGCGGTCGATCTTCTCGGCAGCGGCGTTATAGCTCTTACCATGCTTAGCCATGTGCATTACCTCCTGTGGTTAAACGGGCGTGAGCCCTCCCACATCGTATCGTGTGCCCTATTGCACACATTTAACGGGCGCCCCGGTCGGAGCACCCGTCGTTACCATAAGAAATCGCTACTCAGCGATGGTGACGCCCATGGAACGGGCGGTACCGGCGATGATCTTCTTGGCGGCGTCAATGTCGTTGGCATTGAGGTCCGGCATCTTGATCTCGGCGATCTTGGTGAGCTGCTCCTGGGAGAGCTGGCCAACCTTGTCGGCCTGGGGCTTAGCGGAACCAGACTTGAGGTTCAGCTCCTTCTTGATGAGGTGAGCCGCCGGCGGGGTCTTGGTGATGAAGGAGAAGGACTTATCCTCGTAGACAGAGATCTCAACGGGGATGATGTCGCCCTTCTTGTCCTGCGTCTCGGCGTTAAAGGCCTGGCAGAACTGCATGATGTTCACGCCAGCAGCGCCCAGGGCGGGACCGACGGGAGGAGCGGGGTTAGCTGCACCAGCAGGAATCTGGAGCTTAATGACGTTGGCAACCTTCTTCTCAGCCATGGTCATTCCTTTCGAATCACGAGTGTGAAGTACTTGCTATATCGTAAGCACGCACGTGTTAGAAGCACTCCTGAGATGAGCAGTCACAGAAGAAGCACGCTCGCGCGAACGGACGAAAACTTAAGCGATGACAGCGACCTGGTTAAAGTCGAGCTCGACCGGCGTCTCGCGGCCAAAGATCATCAGCGTGACCTTGAGCTTGCCAGCCTCGGTGTTAACCTCGGAGACCTTGCCATCAAAGTCGGTAAGCGGGCCATCGGTGACGCGGACGGACGTGCCGACCTGAATATCAACCGAGGTGCGCTTGGGCGAATCGCCCTTACCGGGACGACGAGTCATCTTATTGTACTCATCGCGGGAAAGCGGTGCAGGCTTACCGTTGCCGCCCAGGAAACCGGTGACGCCGGGCGTGTTGCGGACACACGTCCAAGCATCGTCATCCATCTCCATGCGGACCAAGACATAACCCGGGAAAATCTTGGAATCCTTGGTCTCGCGCTTGCCACCCTCTTTAATCTCGGTGACGCGCTCCATAGGAATCTCGATATCAAAGATACGGTCCTGCATGCCCATGGTCTCGATACGATGCTCGAGATCGGACTTTACGCGGTTCTCGTATCCGGAGTAAGTGTGAACGACGTACCAACGCTTAGACATGGTTTAGCCCCTCAATCCAGAGAACAGAGCAAGAGCCTCGCCAAAGCCAGCATCGAGCAGAGCGATGACGACGCCGACGACGACCAGAGAAGCGCAGACGACGACCGAGTAGTTCACGAGCTCCTTCTTATCGGGCCACGTGACACGCTTCATCTCGGACTTGACCGAAGCGAAATACTTCTTGGTGCGGGCGAAGAAACCAGGCTTCTCGTTCTTCTTGGACTTCGCAGCCTTCTCGTTCTTCTTGGCAA
The DNA here is from genome assembly GCA_963634045.1 of Methanobrevibacter smithii. GTDB lineage: Bacteria > Actinomycetota > Coriobacteriia > Coriobacteriales > Coriobacteriaceae > Collinsella. Next base: position 376 of record CAVHBE010000154.1, on the reverse strand, counting down.
CGGCCTTCTTGGCCTCAACCTTGGAGTTGGCGGCAGCGCTGTTGGCAGGTGCCGACTGCTGAGCCTTCTTCTTGTTCTTCTTGTTGGCCATTTGGGTTACCTCCGCGCAATGCGCTTATACATGAGTAAACCGTAAGCCCCCAAGTGGGAGCTTACGGAATAATGACTGGCACGCCAGGAAGGACTCGAACCCTCAACACTCGGTTTTGGAGACCGATGCTCTACCAATTGAACTACTGGCGTATGTGACTAGAGACTAGCGAGTCTCTTTGTGCAGCGTGTGGTGACGGCACCAGGGGCAATACTTCTTGATCTCCATACGATCAGGCATGGTCGACTTGTTCTCGGTGGTCGTATAGTTGCGGCGCTTGCACTC
>CAVHBE010000153.1:3124-10575 GCA_963634045.1 Methanobrevibacter smithii | reverse complement strand
GCCCACGACCATGGATATCGCTCTGACGGAGTGGCGTCTGGAACCTCCATCGGGCGTTACGGTATCCGACGTAGAGCACGTTAAGATTACCTACCAAGATGGCTCGACAAGCGAGATTGCAAAGGCCGATGGCTTGGCGGAGTAACGGGGCGTTTGGAAACGGCGGGCCTATTGTGCCTGCGCGTTCATGAATACCAGGGCGTTTTTGTCTGAAAGCTCGGGGATGTGCCGATAGCCGATGTTGAATGCGGTAAGTTCGCTTGCATCCTCGAGCTTGTTTTCTGCCATCCACCGCACCATGGAGCCGCGCGCCTTTTTGCTGGCGGTCGACCGTTGGATGGGCTTCCCGTTGCGGATACCCTCGCCAAAGAGGCATGTGACGGCCGTGGCGTCGTCTGCGAGGTGGGGCAGAACGGCTTTGGCGTACTCTACGCTGGCGAGGTTGACGATCGTGGTGTTTGAGCCTGCCGGGGCGATAGCCCGCGCGAGCTTGTCGCTCCAAAACGCGTAGAGGTCTCGGGCATCGTCAACGGCAAGCTTCGCGCCCATCTCCAGCCGATACGGTTCGACGGCATGGAAGGGGCGTACGCATCCGTAGAGTCCCGAGAGGATCCAGAGATGGTTTTGCAGCCAGTCGAGCTGTGCGGCATCCGTGACCTCGGGCGCCATGCTTTGGTATTGGATGCCGTGATAGGACATGACGGCAGGGGAGAGGTGGCGAGCGAGTGCGGGATTGTCGAGATCGCCGCTTTTCAGGATGGGCCCGAACTCATGCAGGGTGTTGAGGCAAGGCCCCAGCAGTTTGTCACTCACGTTCCACAGCGCCTGCAGGCCGCCGCTGCCTTCACTCCGCTCGATATCTAGCAGTGCGCGGTGGAGGCGAGCCGTCTCGCGCACAAAGGGTGGGATGCCCAGGACTTCAAAAGCATCTTGGGCCGCGCGCATCTGCTTGGCGGGCGAAATGATGACCTGCAGCATGAACTCTCCTCTGCCAAAAAAGAAATTGCGGTGGAATACGGTCTGTTTTGGCCGTTTATGGGCCAGTTTAGTCCGTATTTCACCGCAACTGATGAAGGGTTGGTTAGGCTCGCTCGATGAAGGCCTTGTAGCCGCGATATGCCTCGTAGATGTCGGCCTTGTTGGCGACCTCCCACAGGGCGTGCATGGACAGGACGGCAACGCCGGAGTCGATGACGTTCATACCGTACTTGGCCATGATGTAGGCGATGGTGCCGCCGCCGCCCGCGTTGACGCGGCCGAGCTCGCAGGTCTGGAAGTCCACGCCCGCCTCGTCCATGATGTCGCGGACGAGGGCCACGTACTCGGCATCGGCGTCGTTGGAGCCGCCCTTGCCGCGGCTGCCCGTGTACTTGTTAAAGCACAGGCCGCGACCCATAAAGGCGGCGTTCTTGGTCTCGAACTTGGCGGCATAGCCCGGGTCGAAGCCGGCGGACACGTCAGAGGAGAGCATGCGGCTGCGGGCGAGCGCGCGGCGCAGGGCCAGCGGGCTATCCTCGCCGGCGAGCGTCATGATCTCGGCGACGGTGTTCTCGAAGAAGCGGCTCGTCATGCCGGTGGCACCCACGGAACCGATTTCCTCCTTGTCGACGATGAGCGTGATGCTCGTACGCTCGACATTGGCCACATTGATCTGGGCGAGCATGGACGGATAGGCGCAGACACGGTCGTCGTGGCCATAGCCCAGAATCATGGAGCGGTCGAGGCCCATGTCGCGGGCGGGGCCGGCGGGCACGACCTCGATCTCGGCGGAGAGGAAGTCCTCCTCCTCGACGCCGTACTGCTCTTTGAGGATGTCCAAGAACATCTGCTTGACGGGCTCCTTGGAAGCGTCCTTGTCGTCCTCATCGAACTTGACGGGACGGCCGCCCACGATCACGTCGAGGATCTCGGCGTCGACGGCGTCCTTGGCGGGCTTGGCCATCTGCTCGCTCGAGAGATGGATTAGCAGGTCGGAGATGGTAAAGACCGGGTCGTCGGCCTTGTCGCCGATGTTGATGTCGACGGTGGTACCGTCCTTTTTGCAGATGACGCCCACGAGTGCGAGCGGGGAGGCCACCCAGTGGTAGCTCTTGACGCCACCGTAGTAGTGCGTGTCGAGGTAGGCCATGTCGCCGGCCTCGAAGGCGGGGTTCTGCTTAAGGTCTAGGCGCGGCGAGTCCACATGGGCGCCCAGGATGTTAAAGCCCTGCTCGAGCGGGGCGTTGCCCAGGTTGACGAGCATGAGGTCCTTGCCGTGATTGGCGGCGTACACCTTGTCGCCTGCCTTGAGCTCGCGGCCTTCGGCGATTACGGTCTCCAGGTCGACGTATCCCGCCTCCTCGGCCATCTTGATGCCGGTCTTGACGCACAGGCGCTCGGTCTTGTTCTCGCTCAAAAACTGCTTATAGCCGCGGCAAAGCTCCTCGAGCTCCTCGACTTGCTGTGGCGTGTACTTTTTCCATGCGCAGGGACGCTCCATGACGCAGGCTCCTTTCGGATCGATCGTGCTGGTTGATGTACCGTGAGCCATCGTATCACGCGCGGGCTCACGGTGGCGGGGGAGCTTGATGTGAGGTGGCCGCGGGGCGGGGAGCGTGTAAACTGGAGTGAGCAAACCGTGCCCAGCCCAAAGCGAGGTATTTAATATGTCTGACAAGCGCCGCACTTTTGCCGTTATCGACGGCAACTCGCTCATGCACCGCGCCTTTCACGCCGTGCCGCCGACCATGAACGCGCCGGACGGTCGCCCCACCAACGCGATCTTTGGCTTTCTGAACATGTTTCTTAAGATGATTGATGCCTTTAACCCCGACGGTGTGGTCGTGGCGTTTGACAAGGGTAAGCCGCGCGTGCGCATGGAGATGCTGCCGCAGTATAAGGCGCAACGCCCGCCCATGGACCCCGATCTGCATGCGCAGTTCCCTATGATCAAGGAGCTGCTCGGTGCGCTCAACGTGCCGATTCTGCAGTCCGAGGGCTGGGAAGGCGACGATATCCTGGGAACCATGGCGCGCCTGGGCGAGCAGGCCGGCTGCGACATGCTACTGGTGACCGGCGACCGCGACATGTATCAACTCGTGACCGAGCACGTCAACGTGGTCTCGACCCGCAAGGGCCTGTCTGACGTGGCGATCATGACGCCCGAGAGCGTGGACGACCTGTATCACGGCATTACGCCGGCGCTCGTGCCCGATTTTTACGGTCTAAAGGGCGATACGTCCGACAACATCCCCGGTGTACCGGGCATCGGTCCCAAAAAGGCGAGTGCGCTCATTGCGAAGTACGGTAGCCTGGACGAAGTCATCGCGCATGCCGACGAGGTCAAGGGCAAGATGGGCGAGAACCTGCGCGCGCACATCGACGACGCGCTGCTGAGCCGCAAGGTCGCGACCATCCGCACCGATGCGCCCGTTGAGCTCGATTTTGAGGCGACGTCCTTCCCGGCGTATTCTGCCGATGAGGTTTCCGCTGCGCTGGGCACGCTTGGTATCACCGCCATGCAGAACCGTTTCTTGGCGCTGATCGGCGGCGAGGGCGGGGCTGCTGCTGTCTCCAGTATGTTTGAGATGCCCACGATTGAGCGCACCGCTGCCGGCGATGCCGAGGCGCTTGCTGCCGTGGCGTCCGAGGTTTCGCGTGCGATCGAGGCGGGCGAGTGGGTCGCCGCCGTGGTGGACGACGATAAGGAAGAGGGCGCGCTCTTTGGACTGACGCGCACGCTGTGGTTGGCGACGTCCAAGGGCCTGTTCGCGCTCGAGGAGGGCGACGGCGCCTCCACTGCCGTAGTCGATGGCTTCAACTTCGCTCACGGTGTGATCGCCGGCGTGCTTGCGCGCCTGTTTATGGAGGGCCGCGTGGCGAGCCCGGATACGAAGGCGCTGCTGCACGAGCTTTCGCCCATCGATTCTTCTGAGCCCGAGCTCATGGATCCGCTCGCTGCCGATTCCACGCGTATCTTCGATACCGTGGCCGCTGCCTATCTGCTGGATTCCGATCGCTCCGAGTTCGATGAGGCATATCTTGCCGATACGTATCTGCAGATGGCGTTGCCTGCGGCGCGCGGTGCAGAGGGTGCTGGTGAGGACGCTCCAGCGCCTGCTGCCCGTACTGCGGCTCTGACGCTGGCGCTCGTGACGCCGTTGCGCGAGTGCATGGCCCGTGAGAATGCCGCCAACGTGTTCGATGGCATCGAGATGCCGCTCGTGCCGGTGCTTGCCAAGATGGAGCGCGCGGGAATGCTCGTGGATCCCGACCGCCTGCGTAATCTGTCCGAGGGCCTGGCGACCCAGATCACCGAGGTCGAGCGCAGCATTCGCGACCTGGCGGGTGACGAGACCTTTAATATTGGCAGTCCCATGCAGCTGTCGCATGTGCTCTTTGATGTGATGGGGCTTCCGACCAAGGGCCTCAAGAAGACTAAGCGCGGCTACTATTCGACCAACGCCAAGGTGTTGAGCGACCTTGCCCGCGACCACGAAATCGTGCGTCTGATCTTGGATTGGCGTGAAAAGTCCAAAATCAAGTCCACCTATCTGGATACGCTGGGCCCGCTGCGCCGTGGTGACGGTCGCGTGCACACCACGTACAACCAGACCATCACGGCAACGGGGCGTCTGTCCTCGAGCGACCCGAACCTGCAGAACATCCCGACGCGCTCGGAGCTGGGTCGTACCGTCAAGACGGCGTTTTCGGCAGGCGAGGGAAGCGTCTTTTTGGCGGTGGACTACTCGCAGATAGAGCTGCGTCTGCTGGCACATCTCTCGGGTGACGAGCACTTGGTGCGCGCCTTTAACGAGGGCGAGGACTTCCATGCCGAGACGGCGGCGCGCGTATTTGGTGTGCCGGTGTCCGAGGTAACGCCCGACCTGCGCAGTCGCGCCAAGGCCGTGAACTTTGGCATCGTGTACGGCCAGCAGGCCTATGGTCTGTCACAGTCGCTGCATATCTCGATGGCCGAGGCGCGTGACATGATCGACCGCTACTACGAGGCCTACCCGGGCGTGCGTACATTCCTCGACAACGTGGTGGCGCGCGCCAAGCAGACGGGCTACGCCGAGACCATGTACGGCCGCCGTCGTCATATTCCGGAGCTCAAGGCCAAAAACCCGCAACTCCGCGGTTTTGGCGAGCGCACGGCCATGAACCACCCCATGCAGGGAACCGCCGCCGACATCATCAAGATCGCGATGGCCCGCGTAAGCCGCCGTCTGGAAGAGGAGGGCTTTGCCGCCCACATGATCTTGCAGGTACACGACGAACTGGACTTTGAGTGCCCCGTCGATGAAGTCGAGCGCCTGACCACCATGGTCCGCGACGTCATGGAACACGTAGTAGACCTCCGCGTCCCCCTAATCGCCGAAGCCAGCACCGGCATAACCTGGGCCGACGCTAAATAGGGAAGCAACCACAGTTCCAAAGTAACCAAAAACAGAAGGACGCCCCTTATCAACAAGGAGCGTCCTTCGTTCAATTAAATTCAGCCTAAGTATCTAGACACTCAAGACGCCATCTTGGCGGCAGGTAAGTAAACCTAGGGCCTGGCCGGGCGGCACGGGTTAACTTTTCGTAGATTCCGCACGCAAAGAAAGCCACTTAATGTGGCTTTCGTCTTGCGCAGGACCTGACCGAGCGAAAAGTTAACCCGTGCCGCCCGGCCAGGCCCAACGAGCCACGTTAACGAGCCGCCAGGATGGCGTCGATGAGCGTCAGTACGCCCCCGTCGTTGTTGCTCGGAATGCGCCACTTGGCGTGCGCGTTCATGTGCTCCTCGGCATTGTCTACGATAAAGCTGTGACCGACGCGCTCCAGCATGGGGATGTCGTTGTAGGTATCACCCACGGCGGCAGCATCGGCAATATCGATGCCCAGGTGCTCGCACAGGTGAGCGACGCCGGCGCCCTTGTCGACGCCCAGGTTCATAAAGTCGATCCACTCGCGCCCAGCGTTGGTGACGTAGAGCTTATCCGAGAACTCGGGGCTATAGGTCTCGCGGAAAGCGGGCTCGGCGTCGTAGCCGGGGAAGAAGACCGAAATCTTGTTGGACTCGAAATCAATGCCCTCAAAGCTGTCGACGTAGTTGATTGTGTTGTAGTAGACGCTGATCTCGTCGTGGTATTGATGGTCGCGGGCAAGCACGTAGAACTCGTCGAAGCAGCACAGGACGGGGACAGCGCGAGGATCCTCCGAGGCACGGTTCAAGACCTGCTGATACAGCTCTACGTCGATATTGCTCTTATAGATATAGCTGCCGCGATAGATCACGCAAGCTCCGTTGTCGGGACAAAAGGCGAGGCGGTTCTTGATGCCCTCGAACATCTCCTCGAGCTTGGGGGCGGGACGTCCGCTGGCGGGGCAGAATACGATGCCGGCGTCGGCGAGCTTGTCCAGGCGCTCATCAAGACCCTGGGGCAGCACACGCTCGTCGGTCAGCAGCGTCTTGTCCATATCGACGGCGAGAATCTTAATGTTGCCGATGTTGGCGTCCGATTCGTAAGTTTGCATAAAAATGCGCCTTTCGTTTCGAGATTGTTTCAGACGTTATAACCATCAACTAGTAGTCGAGCGTATTTTCGCAGGAATGGTGCGTATTTGCACCACGCTTCACAAAGTAATGAAAAAACTTTTCAGAAATTTGAATTTGTCGCTTGTGCTGTGGGCACTTTAGCGTAATATAGCGACCATCGAAAACGGAGACGGAAAAACAACCGCTTACCGAGTAAAAGGTACCGTTTACGATATTTGAATTGCGCCCGGCGATACGTGAAAGGAGAGGCAGATGCAGTTCGTAAAGATCATCACCACTGCAGACAATGCCATCCGACGCCAGCGCGCAATTTCCCGACGACGATAACAATCGTCTCTGTCCGCATGGGGCGCAATGCCTCAACAGAGTCATTTTGAGGTCGTTGGGTTTTAGCACGACATTGCTGCATGTTTCTAGGGCATGTATGTGCTGATTTTTGCTATTTAACCTGATATTGCACGGTATATGGCCTTGAAATGACTTGCAACTGACCGATGTTCTAACTAGCTACCAAGGGCGAAAGGAAACAGCCATGAGCAAGGAAAAAGTCGTTCTCGCATATTCCGGTGGTCTTGATACATCCGTATGTGTCAAGTGGCTCCAGGACGAGAAGAATCTCGATGTCGTTTGCGTCTGCGGCAACGTGGGCCAGGAAGAGACCGGACTGGATGCCAAGAAGCAGAAGGCGCTCGACCTGGGCGTTCTCGATTGCCAGGTGCTCGACCTGCGCGACGAGTTCTCCGATGAGTTCCTGACTAAGGCCATCGCTGCAAACTCCATGTACGAGAACAAGTACCCGCTGCTCTCCGCCCTGTCTCGCCCGCTGCTCGCCAAGAAGCTTGTCGAGGTCGCTCACGAGTTTGGCGCGACCTACGTCGCCCACGGCTGCACCGGCAAGGGTAACGACCAGGTCCGCTTCGAGGCTGCC
>CAVHBE010000153.1:1026-3114 GCA_963634045.1 Methanobrevibacter smithii | reverse complement strand
GTCAAGGCCCTCGACCCCGAGCTCAAGGTTATCGCCCCGGTTCGCGAGTGGGACCTGAAGTGCCGTCCCGACGAGGTCGCCTATGCCCACGCTCACAACGTGCCGGTTCCCGAGGGTGCCAACGACAACCCCTATTCCATCGACGACAACCTGTGGGGTCGTGCCATTGAGTGCGGCCACCTGGAGGATCCCTGGAACGAGCCGCTCGACGACGCTTGGGTTATGACCAAGAATCCCGAGGACACGCCCGACACCCCGACGTATACCGAGATTGAGTTTGAGGCCGGCAAGCCCGTCGCCGTCGACGGCAAGAAGATGAAGCTCTCCGAGATCGTCGTCGCTCTCAACAAGATTTCGGGCGACAACGGCTTTGGCCGTCTCGACCTGGTTGAGGACCGTCTGGTGGGCCTCAAGAGCCGCGAGTGCTATGAGGTTCCCGGCGCCCTGACGCTCATCACCGCCCACAAGGCGCTCGAGGACATTTGCGTCGAGGGCGACTTGCTCAAGACTAAGATTAAGCTCGAGCAGGATTGGGCCACCGCCGTGTATAACGGCCAGTGGTACAGCCCGCTCAAGAACGCGCTCGACGCCTTTATGGCCGACACCCAGAAGTTCGTGACCGGCACCGTCCGCCTGAAGTTCTTTAAGGGCAACTGCCATGTCGTCGGCCGCAAGAGCCCCTTCAGCCTCTACGACTACGGTCTGGCTACCTACGACCGCGACACCACGTTTGACGAGAAGGCCAGCGCCGGCTTTATCGAGATCGATACGCTGTCGCTCAAGACGTGGGCAAAGGTCCAGGGTCCCAGCTCTGCTGCCGCCCAGGCCTAAGGCTTTTCCTTCCCTTGGTATCCGCGCGGCCCATCCGCGTGATACAAAACGGGCGCACGGGGTCCCTACCTTTCGTTATGCTTGCTGACACTTCTTAACATCGGTGGCCCCTACGTTCCGCCCGCATATATGACGCCGCGCTTGCGGCTGAGTCCGAGCCCCGCCGGGGTTGTCCGGCGGGGCTCTTTCTATCAATTTGTCGGCCTTGCGCCTATATATGAGGAGTATCCAATATGTTCAATGTCATCGCGCATGCTTTATTTGCCCTCGCGCCCGAGCTCGATGCTGCAAAGGTCGAGGACGTCCCTATGAGCCTGAAGGCTTGGATTGACGGTTCGCAGGGCAACATCCGGAGGGAGACGTTGGGTGCCAAGTGCATGGTGTGTCACTTCTTTGCAAATTAGCTACATGGCCCCGCATGCAGTGGGGAATGTGCAAAACTAGCGGTTGGTAAATCGCTTTAGCGACATGGCGCATTGCTTTGGGCGCTTCGTTTGGTATTTGATGAAAGGGGACGATCCCATGGCTCTTTGGGGCGGTCGTTTTGAGGCGGGCGTGGCCGAGGTCACGCAGGAGTTTGGCGCGTCGCTGCCGGTCGACAAACATCTCTATAAGCAGGATATCGCCGGCTCTAAGGCACATGCCAAGATGCTGGCCGCCCAGGGCATCATCAGTGCCGAGGACGAGCAGGCGATTGCCGAGGGCCTGACCGGAATCGAGCAGGATATCGATGCCGACAACTTCACCTTCGATATCAACGACGAGGACATTCATATGTCTATCGAGAGCGAGCTGACGCGTCGCATCGGTGAGGCCGGTAAGCGCTTGCATACCGGGCGTTCGCGCAACGACCAGGTGGCGACCGACACGCGCCTGGGCGTCAAGGCTCTGGCCAAGGAGCTCATGGAGGCCAATCTTGAGCTGCGCCATGTGCTGGTGGATGCGGCTAAGAAGTACGACAAGGTGATTCTGCCGGGTTACACGCATATGCAGCACGCTCAGCCCGTGCTGCTCTCGCATCATCTGCTGGCGTATTCCTGGATGTTCGCGCGCGACTTTACACGCTTGAAGGCCGCCTTTGATGCCGCCGACAACTGTCCGCTGGGTGCTGCCGCGCTTGCCGGTACGAGTTATCCGCTCGATCGCCAGATGACGGCTGCCGAACTTGGCTTTGCGGGCGTGATTCCCAACTCGCTCGATGCGGTTTCCGACCGTGATTTCCTGCTCGATCTGCATTACGCCGGCTCCGTCATGGCG
>CAVHBE010000153.1:0-1016 GCA_963634045.1 Methanobrevibacter smithii | reverse complement strand
CGTGCTGTGGTCGAGCTCCGAATTTGGCTTTATCACGCTTTCCGACTCCTACTCCACCGGCTCGTCCATCATGCCGCAGAAGAAGAACCCCGACTTTGCCGAGCTTATCCGCGGCAAGAGCGGCCGCGTGTACGGCAACCTGGTGCAGCTGCTCGTGACCATGAAGGGCTTGCCGCTTGCTTATAACAAGGACCTGCAGGAGGACAAGGAGGGCGCGCTCGATACCGCCCATACACTCATGCAGTGCCTGTCGGTTATGGCTGGCATGATTTCGACCTGGACCGTCAACGAGGATGCCATGGCGCGCGAGTGCGGCGTGGGACACCTTGCCGCCACCGATGTTGCCGATTACCTGGCCAAGCGTGGCCTGCCGTTCCGCGAGGCACATGCCGTGGTGGGCCATCTGGTCCTGATGTGCGAGAAGCGTGGCTGCAATCTTGAGGACCTGCCGTTTGAAGTGTTCCAGGAGGCAAGCCCGCTCTTTGAGCGCGACATTACCGAGGCGCTCGACATCCCGTCGATTGTCGCCGCGCGCACGACCGAGGGCGGTACCGCCCCTGCCGCCGTTGCCGTTCAGCTGCAGCGTGCCGAGGCACAGCTCGTGGCCGACGAAGGCGTGTTTGGATCGCTGACCAAGGTCGTCGAGATGGGTCACGGGGCAAAGTAGAGGTTTGGCTGAAGACGTATTGTCCATTTATTGATAAATCGTTTTCGCTTTACGGGCGCCTGCTGATGTGGGTGCCCGTATTTTGTTGCTATGGGGGAGGGGCTTGTCGAGAACTTCTGTAGGACCTTTGGGCAGGTTGTGAAGGGGTTACGTTCGCGAGCGGCAACCGACCGCCTGCTCTGTTCGATGCGGTTGATGGGCGGTCGGATGGTACTCTAATCGGGCTTCGAAACAGAAGTGACACATATGGAGCGCTTTAATAAATTGCAACGTTTCAATAAACAGCTTTTTGTTTAACTGCAGCTAAAACTCTGTTACGATGCAGTCCAGGCGGGTGCCGGAATGGGAC
>CAVHBE010000152.1:0-3655 GCA_963634045.1 Methanobrevibacter smithii | reverse complement strand
CATCGGCGACGCCGACCGCCGCGTCATCCAGTCCATCCCCCAGGCGCTCGCCACCACGAGCCGTGTCTGCTCCAGCGTCAACGTCGCCAGCCTGCGCGCCGGCATCAACATGGACGCCGTGCTTATGGCCGCCCAGACCATCATCGACGCCGCTAAGCTCACGGCCGACCAGGACTCCGTCGGCGCTTCCAAGTTTGTCTGCTTTGCCAACATGGTCGAGGACTCCCCGTTTATGGCGGGCGCCGTCCACGGCGGCGGCGAGGCCGACGCCGTCATCAACGTAGGCGTCTCGGGCCCCGGCGTTATGGCCGCAGCCCTGGAAACGCTCCCCGATTCCGCATCGATGATGGAAGTCGCCGAGAAGATCAAGCAGACCGCCTTTAAGATCACCCGTGCCGGCGAGCTCATGAGCCGCGAGGCCGCCCATCGCCTGGGTGTCGAGAAGGGCATTGTCGACCTGTCGCTGGCTCCCACGCCTGCCATCGGCGACTCCGTCGCGCGCATCCTCGAGATCATCGGCGTGGGCACCTGCGGTGGCCCCGGCACGACCTGCGCGCTCGCCATGCTCAACGATGCCGTCAAGAAGGGCGGCGTCATGGCCAGCTCCAGCGTGGGCGGCCTCTCGGGCGCCTTTATCCCCGTGTCCGAGGATGCCGGCATGATCGCCGCCGTCGAAGCCGGCGCGCTTTCGCTCGAGAAGCTCGAGGCCATGACCTGCGTGTGCTCCGTTGGCCTGGACATGATCGCCATCCCCGGTGACACCCCGGTCGAGACCATCGCCGGCATCATCGCCGACGAGATGGCCATCGGCGTTATCAACAACAAGACCACGGCCGTCCGCGTGATTCCTGCCATCGGCAAGGGCGTGGGCGACTGCGTCGAGTACGGCGGCCTGTTTGGCCGTGCGCCCATCATGCCGGTGAACCCCAACGCCGGCACTGTGCTTGCCCACCGCGGTGGACGCTTCCCGGCACCACTGAACTCGCTGAAGAACTAGCTGAGGGGGACTGGCGAGGAGCCCCGGGGAGGGCAAATATATAAGGTCGCCTGCTCGGACAGTCCTGACTCGCACGGAGAGCACATTAAGTGCTCTCCGGCTCGTGCGGAACTCGCGATCGACCTTATATATTTGCCCTCCTCGGGGCTCCCGCACAACGGGACCTCAGTTGGGTTCTATCCCGGTTGCAGTTGCTTCGCTCCTGCACCACTTGGCTGGTGCGGCGGTTTGGCGTTGGAACGGTTCTTTTTCTGATATATGCTGGTTGCGGCTCTTCTTTTTTGGGGGGAGTCGCTTTTTTGTTGCTAGGAGGTTGGCCCGTGGTTGATGGGGATACTCGTTCTGAGCTGCTTGCTGCGGATTGGAATGGCGAATGGATGCGTCTGCAGGCCGCTCGGCATCGGGCTGATGATTCTTTTGAGTGGGATAAAAGGGCTCGGCATTTTCGGCCGCTTGAGACTGCTCCGTATGCCCGGGACTTTATGAAGCTGTTGGCGTTAAAGCCTGGTGAATCGGTGCTGGATATGGGATGTGGGGCTGGGTCGATTGCTATTCCGCTTGCTCAGGCTGGGCATCCTGTGATTGCTGCTGACTTTTCCCCTGCCATGTTGGGCACGCTTGATGCCGGCATTGAGTACTATGGGCTCGAGGATCGCATTACACCGCTTGAGCTTGCTTGGGATGATGATTGGGATTTGGTTGGACCGGTCGCGAAAGCGGTTGATGTTGCCTTTGCCAGTCGGTCGGTTACGACGACCAATCTAAAAGGTGCGCTTGCCAAGCTTGACCGTACGGCTCGTCGGCGTTGTGCTGTCACGATGGTCGCCAACTCCAGCCCGCGCTATGATCTGCACTTGATGAACGCTATCGGTGCCTCGGTTACCTGCAGTAATGGCTTTGTGTACGCCTTCAACATCCTCATTCAGATGGGTGCGTTGCCGCAGGTTACGTACTTTGAATCGCCTCGTCGCGATACCTTCGACAGCCTTGAAGCGGGCGTGGCAGACTTTTCCCGCATGCTTGAGCATGGCAACGAGGATAAGGTCGACCGTCTGCGCGACTACATCGCTCAACACATGATTGAGAACCCCCATGCCGGCGAGCCGGGATCCAAGGGCGTGCCGCAGGGGCGCTATATGCTCGACCATGTCCGCAAGGTTCGTTGGGCGTTTATTGCATGGGAGCCGGTCTCTGCGCCCAGCTCATAGCCTGTTCGCAGCCCGCACCGCCCACTCACTCGGCATCCGCATTCTTTGCGAACTGGGCAAACGCGCTCCACACCGCGCCGTTCCTGCGCTATCGTGGGACAGCTCACGTAGATTAAGGCCCCGTCGCGGGGCGCCCCATACATAGAAAGCGAGAACCCATGGCACTGACAGGAGCACAGGTCAAGCAGCTTCGCAGCATGGCCCATCACCTTAACCCCGCCATCATCATCGGCAAGTCCGATGTCAACGAGGGCACCGTCGAGCAGACGGTCGCCTACCTGGAGAAGCACGAGCTCGTTAAGTGCTCCGTGCTCGATGGCTCCAGTCTTTCCGCCCGCGAGGCCGCCGAAGAGCTCGCTGAGCGTTGCCGCGCCGAGGTCGTCCAGGTCATCGGCCGCAAGTTCTCGCTGTATCGCGAGTCCTCGCGCAAGGACATCGAGAAGATCAAGCTCGTCTAAGAGCCAATGATCCGACGAGCCAACACATAGCAAGCTTACGGGTGCCCAAGTACTTCGGGCGCCCGTTTTTTATCGCTCGACCAGCACGCGATTGAGCCGCCCCTCCACCAAGCGCTCGTATAGATGCCGCGTCTCGGGCTCGGGTACGCCATTGACCTGTTCCCTCAGATGGTGCATATGCCCGCTGTACAGCTCGACGATATCGCGCCGCCGCCCCGCCGCACTGTAGACGCGCATGGCGCAGCGCACCATATCCTCGCGCGCCGTTTCCTGCCGAAGCCCCGACTCCGCCAGCCAAATCGCCGACTGCAGATCGCTTTCTTCTAGAGCGGCATTTGCTCCCTTAATCATGCAATCGATGTACTTTGACTGCATAATGCGTCGCATACGCAAAAAGTAGGTGGGATTACAGCCATTGGGAACATACAGCGGTCCGGCATAAAGCTGCTCAATCTTAAGGCACAGCTCAACTAAATGGGGCCCGCGCGCACCCGTGCGATTTCCCAAAACCTCGCGGCTTATCTGGTCGAACAGCCGTACATCGGTCTTGACGTAGTCGCTGTTGAGTCCGATGCATTCATTTTGGATGAGCACACACGACTTGCCATCCGGCGTCGGCCCCAAAGCCGACCGCAAGCGCGATATCGTCGAGTACAGGTTGTTGCGGGCGCTATTGAACTCGGCATGGGGCCACAGCTCCATGGCCAGCGTCTCACGATCGACGAGCGCATCCATGCCCAGTGCAAGCCGCTCGGCAAGCGTCGCCGCCTTCTTGCGGCGCCACATTTTATCCGTGATGGGAAACCCGTCGCGCTCGGCGCGAAACGCACCAAACATGCGAATCTCGATATGGTCGATGGTATCGACGGCTTCAACCTCGCCGGCCTGGAACAGGCGCTCGCCCTCCCCTTCCAAATCGTCGCGCAGCGAGTACCGCGACAGCTCGCGCACGGGAAGCTTCTTGCGTATCCTGCCCGCCGGCTCGCCCAGAC
>CAVHBE010000151.1:0-3800 GCA_963634045.1 Methanobrevibacter smithii | reverse complement strand
GCACGGAACTTTGCATTAACCGGCCGTCCCTCTGCCAGCGACTGCCAGCCTTCTAACAACAGGCCAAACAGCTGAATCTGGTTGTCGCGCATGCGCACGGCAAAACGATCGAGCTCGTTGAACGCCGCATCGTCGGTTACCGGCAAGCCGGAAAGGAGCCGCCGTGCCGCCAACACCATGCGCACCCAGATAGCCATCGCCTTAAGCCCACGTACGTCGAGCGCCTCCCGCACCACCGTCATCTCGTCGTCGCGCTCGTCGGTTCCCGCAAACGACCCGTCAAAGAGCTCCACCAGCATACTATCGGCCCGTATAACAATCCCCGCGATGTCGAGCTCGCAGTCGTAGGCCTTGCTCGTTTTGAGCTGCTGTAGAACGTCGCCGTCATCTCCCCGCTCGGTCAGGCATCGCTTGACCTCGATATGCGCAGACAACATATCGAGTGCGGTATGGGATGTCTCGATTTCTGGCACGGCCAGGTTCGTAGGGAGCCCAAGCCCGTTGTCCCCATAGCAAACAGCCGTCAGTGTCTGGGCCACCCTCCATGAAACAGGGTCTATTTCGCAGGCCGCCCGTTCGCCCCCGCGCTCGATGACCGATGCCATATAGCGAGCGAGCTTTGTATTGGACACGCTGACCGCTGCCAGATATACGCCGAGCGCCTCGGCAGTCGTTGGCTCTGGAGCCGGATCGTCGGCATCGATCGTGCCCAGCGCTGCTCGGCAGATATCGGCCCCGTGCCCCGTCAGAGCCAGATCGATCCCATACTGCCCAGCAAGTTCAAGGACCGCTTCACGGTCCAGAAAGGCGTCCGCCAGGCCCATCGCCGCATCGCATCGGCCCGCCTTAAGCAAAATCCGGGCCGCCCTCGGAACAAGTTCGGGGCGAACCTCGGCCACCAACTTACGCAAGCGCAAGCGTCCGTTATCCTCCGTGCCCAGACACGTAAAACTCCGCTCGGCGGGATCCAAGCCAAAGATCGGGTAGTCGCGTACAAAGTAGGACTGGTCGACCATCGACAGCCTCACCCCACAGGCCTCGAGTTCTGCGATATTGCCCTCGCCCATCAAAACCATGAGACATGCCACGCAAAACAGCGCATTATTGTCGAGCGAAGCCAGATCGACAAGTGCCGCGCCATATACGTTGACAATCTCGTTTTCGAGCAGGCCGGCCACGTCGCCTTGGCCATACAGACCCGTCTGCAATGCCGAAACCAGCTCGGGCACGCCCTGCGTGAGCTGATAAAAGTCGAGCGATGTGCTGATCGAAAACGCCGATGCCCACGCCGAATACTCATAGGCATGCACCTTGAGCATCTGCGCATTGATTTTAACCGAATCGCCCAGCCCATGAATCAGCTGACGATTTGAAGGACGGCAGGAGATAAAGACCCCTATCCCCATAGCGCGCAAGCCGCGAATCCTGTCGATGAGGTCTTCGGTATCGTGCTGATCGAGGTTTGGCACATTATCAATCGCGATAAGGGAGTGCGGTTTGTCTTTGAGTTCTTCGGTAACCACCTCGAGCTGCATAAACACCTCGCGCCCAGTGGCGCGATCGGCCTCGATAATCCGCACGGGGCCTCGCGTCGGGTCGCATTTAACCTCATGGGTGTACTGCAGCAGCACCGAGGTCTTCCCAAACCCGTCGGGCGCATAAAGAACCACGATGCCGGCCTTTCGGCCCTTGGCGATAAGCTCATTCATCAAGCGTTCGCGTCGCACCATATAGCCTCCGCCTAACGGCATCAGCTCGAGGTCGTCTATACCGCTCAAATCGTTTACCATGCCCGCTCCTCAACTCGACCGTATGGACACTGTAGCCGCAAGACCATACAAGCCGCGCTATGAATAGAGCGACCTTGTGTTTTAGGTTGTCTTTTGGTACGCAAGCGGCAAGTTTTTGTACAGCGAGGGCCGATTGTTATTAATCCCCCGACTAATCGGTCTTTAAGCAGGTAAATAAGCTTGTCAGCTTGTCCCATCTAAGCGGCAGTGTAACGCAGATGAACAAGGTTCAGCCATGTCATTCAACTCGCCTAGCACCCGCTACCGTCTACGACCTTCTAGTGGCATTTTTGCATAGAATCTGATATGGAATGAATCAAGCTGTTGGGCATCTGGCGTTCGTCAAGCTTGCGGCAAGATTTTGTCCTATAAGCCCAAGATTTTGGTCAAGTGGGCGAAAAGGGATAGCAAAAAGGCCCCCGCAAAGCGGAGGCCTTAGGCAAGGCTATGTCGAGCTGCAGGATTCGCGCTACTCGCAGAGCGAAAGGGCGGCCTCGTCGGCAACGACAACGCAGTTGGTGTGCAGCTGCAGGATCGAAGCCGGGCACTCGGGCGTAACCGGACCATAGCACATGTCATGCACGGCCTGAGCCTTGGCCTCGCCGTTGGCGACGACCAGGATCATGCGGGCATACATGATGGTCTGGGTACCCATGGTGTAGGCCTGACGGGGAACATCGTCGATGCTGTCGAACAGGCGGCTGTTGGCCTGAATGGTGCTCTCGGTGAGGTCGACGCAGTGCGTGCCCTTGGAGAAGTGGTCATCGGGCTCGTTGAAGCCGATGTGGCCGTTGTTGCCAATACCGAGCAGCTGCAGATCCGGGTAACCGGCCTCGGCGACGATCTTGTCGTACTCAGAGCAGGCAGCGGCGGCGTCGGGGTTGGAGCCATCGGGCACATGCGTGTTGTTCAGGTCGATGTTGATGTGATCGAAGAAGTTCTCACGCATGAAGTAGTGATAGCTCTGGGGATCGTCGTGCGAAAGGCCGCGATACTCGTCCAGGTTGTAGGTGCTGACCTCGGCAAAGTCGACGTCGCCCTTCTTGTACCAAGCAGCGAGCTGCTTGTAGGCACCGATCGGGGTGGAGCCAGTGGCAAGACCCAGCACACAGTCGGGCTTGAGGATAACCTGGGCCGAGATGATATTAGCGGCCTTGCGGCTCATATCCTCGTAGTCTTTAGCTTTAATGATCTTCATTACGCGTCCTTTCTCGTACAAGAGAGGCAAGGCTCCCTTACAAGCACTTGCCCGCGGCCCGCGTCGGCCGCAACCAACGTGTGCGGCCACCAGGGCGAGGTCGCGTAATGTATGTGTCTCGTGTCTAGCCGCGTCGAGGCCCCTGCCCGTCCACGGTGACCCAAAGCCTTTTAGCTTCGGACAAATCCCATCTTGCCACTGAGGGCGTCCTCTTTCAAGGGCGCCCTCCGTAAACGTGTTTGAATTGTAGACTAATGGCCACGTGCACTTGCTAGCGCTCGCGAGCAACAATGAGCTGGTCCATCTCTTCGACATGCACGCCAACGGAGCCCTTGATGCTCGAGAACTCAACGGAGTTGCACACCAAGATGGGAACCGTCACATCGTAGCCCTCGGCAGCAATTGCCTCGCGATCGAACTCAATGAGCACATCGCCCTTATGGACGATGTCACCCACTTGCGCATGTACGGTAAAGTGCTTGCCCTCGAGCTGAACAGTGTCCAAACCAACGTGGATGAGCACGTCCAAGCCATCGACCGTGTTAAGCGCAACGGCGTGTCCCGTGGGAAAAATAGCCTCGACCTTGGCATCAGCCGGCGCGATCACGCGCGTACCCGTAGGCTGAATGGCAACGCCCTGGCCCAAAAGGCCGGTGGCAAACGTCTGATCGTTTACCTCGGAAAGCGGAATGACATCGCCCGAGATGGGAGCATCCAGCGTAAGGACTCGACCACGCATACCAAAAGACCTTAGGACTTTAGTGAACATGCTCCCCCTCGGACATACCAATCAATCAAAATAACCTTAACAG
>CAVHBE010000150.1:1528-4301 GCA_963634045.1 Methanobrevibacter smithii | reverse complement strand
TTATAGACCGGGTTCAAGGAGGTCATAGGATCCTGGAAGATCATCGCGATGTCGTTACCGCGAATGTGCTGCATCTCTTCCTCGGTCATTTCGAGGATAGAACGACCGCGATAGCGAACGTCGCCGCCCTCGATCTTTCCCGGAGGCATCGAGATGAGGCCCATGATGGTCATGGCGGTCACGGACTTACCGGAACCGGACTCACCGACGACACCCAGGGTCTCGCCGCGATCGAGCGTGTAGGAGACACCGTCGACAGCGCGAACAACGCCATCCTCGGTGTGGAAATACATCTTAAGGTCATCGACCTCGAGCAGATGCTGGCCCTCGGGAACCGGCTGGTCCTTCAGGTCCACATAGTTCTTGTTCTTCTTCATCCTTATGCGTCCTTCATCTTGACGTCGAGGGCGTCGCGCAGACCGTCACCCAGCAGGGTGAAGGCGAGCACCGTCGAAAGAATTGCCAGACCGGGCATGATCATCATCCAGGGAGCAGTCAGAAGATACTGCTGACCGTCCTGAATCATGGAGCCCCACGAAGGCGTAGGCGGAATAACGCCCATGCCGAGGAAGGACAGAGCGGACTCGGTCAGAATGGCGCCACCAATGTTCATGGTCGCGTAAACCACGATGGAAGCGACGGAGTTCGGGAAGATGTGACGCACGACGATACGAGCATCAGATGCACCCATCGCGCGCGCAGCGTCAACATAGTCGTTTTCCTTGACCGTCAAGATTGCAGAGCGGAAGACGCGCGCAATCGAAGGCCAGCCGAGAATGCCGATGGCGAAAAAGACGTTCTGAAGACCACGGCCGATAACGGCGATCATGGCGACAACGAAAAGCACGTACGGGAACGCCAGGAAAATATCCGCACAGCGCATGATGATCGTATCCCAGATGCCGCCGTAGAAACCGGCCAGAGCACCCATGACCAGACCAATCACCGTGGAGATCGCAGTGGCCATAATACCGACGGAAAGCGAAACACGTGCACCGTAGATAACGCGAACGAGAATGTCACGACCAAGGGCGTCGGTGCCAAACGGGTGCTCTGCACACGGAGCCATCAGCGACGTCTGGGCCATGGTGGTCGAGTCGGAAGCCGTCGGCGAACCGAGCCAGGGCTTAGCCCACAGATCTGCGGTCAGGGCAACCACAACGACGATGATGATCCAGCAGACACCGATAACGGCGAGCTTGTTCTTACGAAGACGCTTAAAAGCGTCGCCCCACAGCGTGCGGGACTTGGCGGGAGCAGATGCGGCCTTGGTGGCGGTAGCCTGCTCCTGAGACTGAGAATCAGTTTCCTGCATGAGACGTACCTCCCTTAGGCCTTATCCGACGGACCGCCAAGGCGGATGCGCGGGTCGAGGAATGCATAGCTAATGTCGACGAGCAGGTTGATCACCATGACGACGACGACGATGAGCGTAACGCCGCCCATAACGATGGGCCAGTCACGCATGCTAATGGCGCGA
Organism: Methanobrevibacter smithii; assembly: GCA_963634045.1. Classification (GTDB taxonomy): domain Bacteria; phylum Actinomycetota; class Coriobacteriia; order Coriobacteriales; family Coriobacteriaceae; genus Collinsella. The sequence goes on along the minus strand of CAVHBE010000150.1, from coordinate 2,821 downwards.
TAGACCTCATAGCCGATACCGGGCCAGTTAAAGACCGTCTCGGTCAGGATGGCGCCCGAAAGCATGCCACCAAAGTCGACACCAATATAGGTAACGACGGGGATAAGTGCATTCTTAAGCGCGTGCTTGATGATGATCGCGCGATTGGAGAGACCCTTGGCCTTTGCCGTGCGGATGTAATCCTGGTTCATGACGTCAAGCAGCTGCGAGCGCATAATGCGGGCGGCGTAAGCGGTCGAAACCGAAGCCAGCGTAATGGTCGGAAGCACATAGTGCATCCAATCCTGATACTGAGAGCTGGAACCGCCGGCACCCGAGATCGGCATGGAGAATGCACCGCCCGTGGCATCCTTGAGAATGACGCCAAAGAACAGCTGCAGCAACATACCGAGCCAGAAGGCCGGGACGGCAACGAGGATCGACGTGGTGAGCGTTACCAAAATATCCCAGAAGGAATAACGCTTTACCGCCGAAATGATACCCGCACCGATGCCCATGATTGCCTCGAGCACAATGGCGCACGCGGCAAGTTTGACCGTATACGGATACTTCTGGGCAAAGATTTCCGTAACCGGCAGCTTGCGCTGATACGAATTGCCCAGATCGCCATGAAACAGACCGTCCATGTAATACAAGTAACGGTCAACGAGCGACGTTTGAACGGGGTCGCCGTTCTCGTCAAGGATCGCGTTGCCGTCCTCGTCCGACTGGACCAGGTGATAGCGAACGCGAAGCTGAAGCTCCACCTCGGGGGACAGAGCCTTGTCTCCACCGATCAGCTTGATCGGGTCTCCCGGCACGATATTCTGGAGGGCGAACAGAATCAGCGTAACGCCCAAAAACACCGGGATGAACTGAAGCACACGTTTAACGATGTACTTACCCATACCACTCCCCTATCTAGGGATTAACCTAAATGGGATGCCGATCGCCAGACCGGCATCCCAAAATTACCATCAGCCAGTTTACCCCAGGTTAGGGGGAACTGTATGTTTCCCATGAGGTCTACGTAAATACTTGACCCTCACGGAAGCTGCAAACTCTTAGGCGAGCTCAGCGGTACCCAGCTCGGCATGCTTCTGCGGATCGACATAGAGGTGCTTGATGCGATCGGAGCCGACGATGGTGTGCGTGTAGAACATCACCGGGATGACCGGGCAGTCGGCAGCGACCATAGCGTCAGCCTCCTGCATCTTAGCGACGCGCTCTTCGTCGTCAACCGTAGTGCGAGCCTCGTCGACCTTGGCGTCGAACTCGGGGTTGTTGTAACCGGAGCGGTTGTCGCCACCGAGG
>CAVHBE010000150.1:0-1518 GCA_963634045.1 Methanobrevibacter smithii | reverse complement strand
GGAGTCAGAGTGGAACAGCGGATACAGGAAGTTGTCCATAATCGGGTAGTCGGCAATCCAACCCAGACGACCGAACTGATAGTTAAAGTTCTGATACTGCTCGAGCAGGGCAGACCACTCGGGGGTATCGGAGACAGCGGTAACGCCAACCTTGGCGAGGTCGCCGATGATGGACTCCATGATCTCCTTGTGGCCACCGTCCTGGTTGTAGGACAGAGTCACGCTAATGCCACGATCGCCGTCAGCGCCAGCGGGAGCAACCTTGTCGAGGTACTCGTTAGCCTTGTCGACGTCGTAGGCGCAGAACTCCCATGCGCCCTCCTTGTAGCCATCGATGCCCGGAGGAACAATGCCGTCGGCGGGGGTACGGGTACCCTTGAAGATGGTCTTGCAGATGGCCTCACGGTTGATGGCCAGGGAGATACCCCTGCGCAGGTCGGCGTTGTTGAACGGCTCGGCCGTGTTGTTGCAGGTCAGATAGTAGGTGGAAGGCTCGGCGCCGAGCAGCATGCGCTCGCCGTCGCCCATGGTGTAGCCGTCCTTGGACACGCCGCGATCCTTCTTGGCGGCATCGATCTGAGCAACGGGAACGTCGCAGACATCGAGGTTACCGGCCTGGAACTCTTTGTAAGCGGTCTCCATGTCCTTGATGACCTGGAAGTGGATGCCATCGATCTTGGCCTTGTCGCCATAGTAATCGTCGAACTTCTTGAGGTTGATCTCCTGACCATCCTCCCACTTGCCGTCCATCATGAACGGGCCGTTACCGACCGGTGCAAGATAGAAGCTCTTGGCATCGGACTCGGCGCACTCGGGAACCGGGGACAGAGCCGGGTGAGAGGCGACGAAGGGGAAGTCGGCGTAGGCGGAAGACAGCTTGACGACGAGGGTCTCATCGTCGGGGCAAGTAACACCGCTGAGCTCGGTGGCGTTACCGGCAAGCAGGTCGTCATAGCCCTCGACCATGGAAAGGTGATAGGAGACCTCAGAAGGGCCGTACTCGGTAGCGATGGCCGACTTGGTGTTGACCAGACGCTCCCAACCGAGCTTGAAGGACTTGGAGGTAACGTCGTCACCGTTGTGGAACTTGGCCTTCTTGATCTTGAAGGTGAACTCGGTGGCGTCGTCGTTGGCCTCGAAGGACTCACAAGCCAGCGGAACGATCTCGCCCTTCTCGGCGTCATAAGAGGTCAGAGCGTCAAAGAGCTGGTACTCGACCTGAGTGCCCTGGTCCTCCTGGACATTGTAGGGGTCGATGCAGACCGGGTTGTTAATGTAGAAGTTCAGCGTCGAACCGGACTCAGAACCGGAAGCGTCGCCGCCCTTCTTGCCGCATGCGGCAAGAAAAGCCATGGAGCTCGCAGCAAGGGTGCCGCCAACAAAGGCGCGACGACCCATAACGGGCTGGTGGAACATAGAATCAGCCATGCCATCCTCCTTATGAGATAGGACAAAGAAATGTTCAGTCGGACACATGTCGAGACAATCCGATCCGAACCATCAAAACGCCGCCCGTTG
>CAVHBE010000149.1:7097-7586 GCA_963634045.1 Methanobrevibacter smithii | reverse complement strand
CATGTGGTAGAGCTCGGGCTTGTGGTCGCGGGCAAGGGTCTCGTCCGGCGTAAAGTAGACCTCGCAGCCAAAGATGGGCTTGATGACCAGGGGCGGTTTGAGCTCGTCGATGTTGCCCTTCTCGTCCCACATGGCCATGTCTTTGACGTACTGGGCATGCTCGCGCGGGTTTGCCTCGGGATCGGGCTCCACCAGCTCGTCGCGGCGGTCCTTTTCCAAGAAGGCCTTGTCGTGGCTCCAGGTTTTGTACTCGGGCGTGTTGTGGTTGACGGCGTCACAGGCCAGCGCCAGGTCGGGCACGCCATACATGTAGCCGTGGTCGGTAATGGCCACGGCGGGCATGCCAAGCTCAACGGCACGGTTGACCATATCCTGGATACGGGTTGCTCCGTCGAGCATGGAGAAAACAGTGTGATTGTGCAGATGGACGAATGCCATGTGATGAGCTCCGATGCGGGTTCGTGTTCTGACTGAACGATTTTACCGCAC
>CAVHBE010000149.1:0-7087 GCA_963634045.1 Methanobrevibacter smithii | reverse complement strand
CCCAAACCTAGCCAAACCCACACGGCTCCTATTGAGTTGCGGTGGAATAGTTCCCGCCTGGGCCACCTGGACCGCAATACAGGAACTATTCCACCGCAAGTTATCTGAGGGCTAGAGATTGTAGGTGACTACTTGAGGTTCGGCGGGTTCGACGAAGATGGCTGGATTCGCCTGCTCCACGCGAACGAACTTGACCGTCACCGTCTCAAAGCCCGCCTTGTGAAGAACATCCGAATAGACACGTGCCTGCAAGGCGTGTTTCTCGAGCAGCTGGTCCGGCGTCTCATCCGGCGTGCCACCCGTCTTGTAATCGATGACCAGCGCGCGCGACGGATCGGCCGGGTCGGTCGCCAAAGCGTCGATGGCGCCTTCGGCATATGCACCGTAGCGGGCGATGTCCTCGTCCTCGCAGCCCAGCGAGAAGAACGGCACCTCGGCACGGATGCACGGCCACGCGAGCAGCTCGGCACGAACCGACGACTTGAGCCAGCGATCCAGAGCGACATCGAAGCGCTGGCGCTGCTCCGGCGTCAGGCGCCACAGACGCGCCAGCGCATCAGCGCGCGCAGCGGGCAACGCGTCGGCACCCGTCTCGATGAGCCACTGGCAGGCGGCGTGGAAGGCCGAGCCCAACGCCATGGGGTTGCCGGCGGGCTCAACGGCGGCCACGTCTGTATCCGTCATCTCGGAACCATCCGACTCCGCATCATCGCCGGACTCGTCCATGGGAACACGAACCTCGGCGGCACGGTCTTCCGTCTCGGCATGGAGCGCCGCGGCAATTGACGAGTAGCTGTACGAATCGCGCTCCGGATACGGGCAGGTGCCCATGCGCACGCCCACCGCCTGGGGATACACGAGCTCAAACGCATCGGGCTTGGGGTCGGCAGGACCGAGCACGGTTGAGTGCGCAGCATTATCGGCGACATCGGTTTCGCCACGAACGAGCCTGCCCTCGGCATCCAGCGAAGTGTTGGCCTCAAACGCTTGCTCGCCAAACGTAAAGTCCGCCAGCGAGATGAGCTCGTAGTCGCCCGGCTTGGAGCTGTCGAACACCAAACGGTCGCTATCGAGCTGCGGCATACCCAGAGCATCCGTCGGCAGAATGCGGCGCAGGACATCGTAGGTCAGATCGGTCTCGACGTCGAAGGTCGGCGCCGTCACCTTGCCGCGGCTCACGCCGGCGTCCATCGCCAAAATGACCAGCTCACGCGCTCGCGTCATGGCGACATAGAGCAGACGAGCCCGCTCCTCAAGCGAAAGCTGCAGGTCGTCGTTGCGCAGGCGGGCAAATGCCTCGGCGGGAGAGCCCGTTGCGCATACGTCCTCCATAAGCTCTGGCGGCAACCACAGCGACGTGCCCTTGCCCTTAAACGCATGCTCAAACTGCTTTTTGACGTCGTCGCCCTTCACAAAGGTACCGTCGGCAAGCTTAACGCCGTCGAAGCGTGCCGGCAGTGCCACGACCTGCGCACCGCCCTCGACGCGACCCATCTGTGCCGCACCGGACGATTTGCGCACGCCAAAACACTCGGCAACCGCTACGACCGGATATTCCAGACCCTTGGACGCATGCACGGTCATGATGCGTACCGCGCCGTCGCCCTCCTCGTTGAGGGCACCCGGGGCTTCCTTGCCCGCCAAGAAGCGGTCGAAGGCGAGCGCGATGGAGCGCGGAGAATTGCCGAGCTCAGCCTCTGCCTCGGCCACGGCATCGAGCGCCTTGAGCACGTTGGCGGCAATGGCCTTGCCCTCGGGGCCGCGCTGCGCCAGACGCACGAACCAGCCGGAGGCATTGACCACGTCGCGCGCGATGGCAGCGAACGAATCACGCCCCACGCGACGCAGTGCGTAGCGCAGCACCTCGCGGGCGCGCGTTACGAGCGGCAGGTTTTGCAAACCCGGCACATCGGAATCGCTCATGATGCCCACATCGATATTCCGGCGCGAGGTCTCCCCCGTCTCGCTATCGAGCTTGGTCGCCAGCGCCAAGAACTCCTGGGCGCCTAGTGCAAACATCGGCGAGGCCAGCAGCGACATAAGACCCTGCGCCGTATCGGCCGGATTGGCAAGCGCGCACACCAAGGCGCGCACCGTCTGTACTTCGGCTGCCTGGGCAAAGACCGAGCCGCCTGCGATCACGCAGTCGAGCCCCTGATCGCGGAAGGCCTGGGCGTAGACGTCGGCGTTGGTCATGCGGCCCAGCAGCAGTACCATGCCGCCCTGGGGCTGGCCGGCATCGGCAAGCGCGCGGAAGCGCTCGGCGATCGCACGGGCCTTGGCCTGTGTGCGCTCCTGCATACTGCCGCCGGCAACAAAGAGGGCCTGGCGGCGCGAGGCGTCCGCCACCAGCGTGTCCTTGCGGCCGTCGCTCGCCTCAAGATCCAAAAAGCCCTGCATCAGGCCGCCGTCATCGCCGTCGAAGACGCGTGCCACGTAACGCAGCACCTCGTCGTGGCTGCGGAAGTTGCGCACAAGTTTGACGAGCTCGCCAGCAGGGGCGTCGGCCACGACAGTCGCCTCGGGCGGGGCAGACGAGCCCACCTTGCGCTCCTGACGACGGAATACATCGACCTCGGCGCCACGGAAGCGGTAGATCGACTGCTGCGCATCGCCTACGGTGCACAGAGCGCGCTCCCCCGCGCCCGTCAGATAGCGAATCAGATCGACCTGCATCTGGTCGGTATCCTGAAACTCATCGATCATGACCATCTTAAAGCGGCCCTCGTAGGCGGCTCGGATGGCGGGATAATCGCGCAGCGCCTCATATGCCATGCGCAGCAGATCGTTATTGTCGAGCGCGGACTGGTCGGCCTTGAGCGCACGGTACTCCGCCTCCACAGCACGGGCAAGCCCCACCAGCGCATCGAGCGCCGGACCGCCACAGGCAAGCACGATATTGATAAACGCATCGGCTGCCTCGGCCTTGAGCAGTTCGACCTGCTCCTTGGGGAACGCCTTGCTCGCCCGCGGCATGGCGCACGACATCATGAGTCGCGCCGCATCGGCCATGGTCTTGCCGCTCGCCTCAAACGCGTCGATGGCGTCGAGTGCCACCTGCGCCTTTTCGGTCGCCGCCTTGCTTGCACCCAGCGCCGCGCGATAGGCATCGGCAAGCGCCGAGGTATCGGCCTGGCCGCGTGCCACGCGCACGTCGTCCATGCCGCCCGGCAACTGGCTCGAGAGCTCCAGCAGCTCGCGCACCAGGCCCTTGATGGTCGTGCCAGCGCCAAAGGGACCGCCCTCGCCCGCCATGGGATACCAGGCGTAGAGGGCCTTGAGCGATGCCGTGAGCTCGGGGGCGGCATCGGGCGCCGTCGCGCGACCCAGCACATGCTCAACAGCCTGATCCATGAGCTCGTCGGTATCGGTGAGCACCGTGAACTCGGGGTCGATGCCCAACTCCAACGCGTGTGCGCGCAGGATACGCGAGCACATGCCGTGAATGGTCGAGATCCACGCATCGTCGACGCTCAGGGCCTCCTCGTCCATGCCCTCGTCGATGAGCGCGCGGCGCACGCGGTCGCGAATCTCGGCCGCGGCGTCCTTGGTAAAGGTGATGGCGAGCACCTGGTCCAGATGCTCAACGAACGGACCGGATTCGGGAGAGAGTGCGTAGACGATGCGGCGCGTGAGGGTAAAGGTCTTGCCCGAACCGGCGCCCGCCGAGACAAACAGCGGACGGTCGAGCGTTTTGACGATCTGCAGCTGTTGCGGCATCAAAGTCGAAAGATCCATGGTCTACACGTCCCTCCTTACAAACGTTCCTTCGTGGTTATACGAGCAGCGCGCATGCGCGGCCTGAGCCGACGTCGGGTCGACGGCGGCAACGTTGCCCGCCTCGAGCTCGCGCAGACGCTCGGCAATGCCAGTCTCCACGCGGTCGAGCAGCGCATCGAAGTCCATGCTGCCACCCTCGCCGGGGAAACCTTTCTTAAGGCCCGGGATGCGACCGTCACCACGCTCCTCCTCGAGCAGCTCGGCACTCGCTGCGCCTCGCAACGCCGGTTTGCCGCCCTTGGTCGAAAAGTAGAGCGCCGCGCGGGTGTCCAAATCCAGCGCTCGGCGCATGGCCTGGGCGTAGATGAGCGTCTGGGTATGTGGTGGCAACCAGCGCGGATCGTCGATGGGCGCCGTGCCCGATTCCTCGTCACGCACCGTGGGGTCGGCGAGCTTAAACTCCTCAACGCCCGTGCGATGCTTGTAGTCGATCACCACGGCACGATTCTCGGCGTCCACGTCCACGCGGTCGATGCGCCCGCCAAGCGGCCAACCGGCATACTCGACCTTGAGCTCGTTGAAGGCGAACTCCAGGTAGCGCGGGGCAAAGGGGGCAAGTGCCTCGGACTCGTAGGCAAGCACACCCTCCAGCTGCGGCAAGATCTCGGCCACCTGGCGTTCCTCCACCGCAGAGAGCGGCACCAGCGGGCCCTCCGTGCCGCGCTTGCCGGCGTGCTCGGCCAACGTCTCGTCAAAGACCTCGTGCAGCAGCTCCTGTGCACGCGGCAGATTCTCGGGCGTCACGCGCTCCATGCCCTCTTGGGGCAGACGGGCATGCAGATGCTCCAGCACGTCGTGGACAAAGTTGCCCTTCTCCATGTTGCCAAAGCCCGCGTCGATCGACTGGGGCTTGACGCGATACGACACGAACCAGCACAGTGGGCAGGTAGAATAGGCCTCGATCTGCGAGGCGGACGTCAGACGCGGCACGAGCGGCGCGTCCTCACCCTCGCCATCGCGACGGCGCAGGACCAAATACGGCACGGCCTCGGCACTCAGATGCTGAGGGGCTTCACAGGTCACGCGCTCGCACTTGAGGCCTTCACCTGCCGCGGGATCAAAGTCGGCGATGATATCGCCCTCGCCCACGCACGTGGGCTTGGCAGCGCCAGCGGCCTCGGCATGTGCCCGCAGCTCGGTCCATACGGCTGCCGGGTAGCACTCGCGCGCCTGGCGATCGTGTGTCACGCGGGCAAGCGCGACCGGACCGCTCGTCGCCTGCATTGCACGGCCAAAGCGCACGCGCAGCAGGGCGGCGGGCTCCAAAGACACGCCGTCGCGGCGCAGCTCGGCCGTCAACGTGGCAAGCGGGCCCTCTTCGTGCGAAAGCGGATAGCTGTCCAGGTCGACATCGGCAAACAGCACGGCATCGTAGCCGCCAGGACGCAAAACCGACGCATCGGCAAGCGACACGAAGCGCACTTGCGCCCGTGGCGTGCGATCGACCTCGTAGGTCTCGTAATCGTAAGCGGTGCTGCGCTTGTCCACCCTGGTTCGAACGCCGTCGAGAACCGGCACGGTCGCGGCCTGCGACACGTCGAGCGCGCGAGCATCGTTCATAAGGATGTCGATGGCATGGCGCAGCAAAGCCGTCTCTGCCTGGCGACGGGCCTGGCCGTCAAGACCGCCTAGAGCGCGATCGGGCAGCGCCTCTGCAACGGCGAGCATGGCCTTGAGCGCCGTCACGGGTTTGTCGCGCCACAGCGCCTGAAACACGTCCGAGACCACGCACGGCACATTCTTAAACCAGTTATCATCACTGGCGGCCTTGCGGGCGCCCCTCACCTGGCCCTGCACACTCTGCAGCAGGCTCTTGACGCCCGCAGTGGTCTTGCTGCGCGACAGGCGCATGTTCTTGTCGAAGCCGCGGGCGCTCGCGGCGTCAGTACCCGAAAGCGGGCTATAAATCCAGTCGGTAAGCTCTGGAGCGGGCCACCACTCGGTCTTGGAAGCGGTGCCCTCGTCGGCGGCTTTCATACGCTCGATCAGGTTGGCGAGCGCCGTAAACTGCCTGCCCGCGATGGACTGGGAAAACGCCGTGAACTCGGTCGTCTCGGACGCAATGTGACGCGCCGCCAGACGAGAGGCGAGCTCACCGAACAGCTGGGATGCCCGGGCAGAAACAACGAGCACGCGCACAGGGTCGGCGGGCGTTGCAGTAGCTTTATCGGCCTTGGACTCCTTGTGCGCTTTCACCAACTTATCGATGGCGTCCGCATAGACATGAGCACGGGCATGGGGGCCGGCGACCTCAATAAAGGCAGGCTGAGCGGCGGCCCCGCAAGCGACATCAGACGCGACGGCGTCCTCCCCCAGCGGCGCGATCTCAAACAGCACACCGCGGGCATCAAAGGCGGCAGCAAGTTCCTCGCGCATTGCCGCCTGCTCGCAGGCAAGCAGCACGACGACCTCTCCCCCATTGTTCGCCACGGCAGACAGCAGCTCGAGTAGACCGTGCGTAAACGACGTGATACCGCGCACGCATACGGCGCGGGCGCACGCCGGCAGGCTATCGGCCAGGGCACCGGCCATAATGTCGGCTGCCTCGCAGGGCTCGACCATATCTCGACGGTCCAAACCGCCCGCGTAGGCACGCAAAAGCTCGAATACGCGAGCCTCGGCGTCGCTCTTGGGATCGGGACGGCAAACGTCGCCGCAGCAGCGCTCGGCACCCGTCCCCGCTACGCCCGGCAGCACATCGCGGGCCATGCGCGCGAGCATGCGCACCGTGCCCTGGCTGCGCGAAAGCGGCTGCAGGTCGGCATCATCGAGGCGCGTGACCATGTCCGAAAACAGCATCTGGCGCTGCAGGTTGTCGACGAAACCGCGCCCGTCGCCCAAAAGCTCCCAAAGCGAGCGAAGCCACGATGTAGGCGTCTTGTAGTCGATACCCAGCGAAACGCCGGCTTCCGCCGCATCATGACGGCACAGGTCGAGCTCGGCAAACGTTGGTGCCAGCAACACGGCACGCCCGTGACGGGCAATAAGGTCGGCAAGCAGCGCCGACTCGGCATCGCTCAAATCCGTGCCGGCATTGGTGGTATAGATTCGAACAGGCATGGTCCTCCGCTCAAACTGTTCGCAATAATCAATGCATCCATCCTACCCGCCCAAGCGGACACATTGCCACCGCAGCTCCATCTTTTGGTACAAAGCAACCTGGCCCCAACGAACCAGCCGATTGTGGGCATATAAAAACCGCCCCCGGAGGAGCGGTTTTGAACAATTGGTTTTGCGCGGCCTACTCGCCATCCTCCAACTTAATGAGGATCTTGCGGTAGCCACCGTACTCGCCGTTCAGCGCCTT
>CAVHBE010000148.1:15424-33274 GCA_963634045.1 Methanobrevibacter smithii | reverse complement strand
GGAAGTTGTCGCCCGAGACGTGATAGGCGTCGTCCTCGAACTTGGGCAGCTGACCCGTGCCAAACATGGTCTGACGCTTGACGACGATGGGCGGCCACCACTCCTTAAAACCACGGCTGGTGTGCGTATCGAGGAAGAAGTTGATAAGGGCGCGCTCCAGGCGGGCGCCGGCGCCACCGAGAACGGTAAAGCGGCTGCCGGAGAGCTTATTGCCACGCTCGAAGTCGAGGATGTCCAGATCGGTGCCCAGATCCCAGTGCGGCTTAAAGTCGAAGTCGAACTCGCGCGGGGTGCCCCAGCGGCGACGCTCGATGTTCTCGTCCTCGTCCTTACCGTACGGGGTGGCCTCGCACGGAATGTTGGGCAGGTGAGCCATGAAGTCGTACTGCTCCTGCTCGAGAGCGGTGCGGCGCTCGGCCAGACCGTCAATCTTCTCGTTGACGGCGCGCACGGCCTCCTTGGCGGCCTCGGCCTCCTCCTTCTTGCCCTCCTTCATCAGGGCGCCGATCTTCTTGGACTCGGCATTGCGCGTAGCCTGGAGCTCCTCGACCTCGGTGATGACGGCACGGCGCTCGTCGTCGAGCTCAAAGAACTTCTCGCGATCCCAAGACGTCTGGCGGTTAGCCATGGCGACATCGATGGCATCGGGGTTCTCGCGAACAAACTTGATATCAAGCATTAGATCCTCCGGCGATATACATTCCATTTAGGTTGCAACCTTGTACATGTATGGGCAAGTATATACTTATGAGCGTTTACGACCCAACTCAACTACGCAAGAAGGCACCCAATGGACGCAGTTTTTTCCTTTTTGTTTGGCACCCGCACCGGTTTTGCCATCCTTTTCGCCGGCGGCATCCTGTTATTTGCGATTCTTGCCTTTGTAATGGAGAAGCGTACCCATAAGATGTACGTCGACCGCGGACCCAAGTCCGAGGATGAGGAAGACAGCTTCTGGGACTAACCTGCCAAAAAGGGACAGGTTTATTTTGGTCGGTTTTATCTGGGCAAACGCAAGCGCCCCGCAACTGGTAACGTTCCGGTTGCGGGGCGCTTTTCGCTAAAAGGACAAAACCGCAGAAAATACCTGTCAAAAATAAACCTGTCTATTTTTGGTCGGTTTTACTGGAGAGTTGCGTCGATTGCCTTGACCAGGGCACTGCGCATGCCGGCGTCCTCGAGCGCAACGACGCCCTTGATGGTGGCGCCACCGGGCGAGCATACAGCGTCCTTCATCGCCGCAGGATGTTGGCCAGTTGCAAGCTGCAGCTTTGCCGTACCCAGCACCATCTGGCTCACAATGCGATAGGCATCGGCACGCGGGATACCGTGCTTGACCGCCGCATCGCCCAGGGCCTCGATTGCCATAGCGACAAATGCCGGAGCGCAACCACCCACCGTGCCGCCCACAAACAGCAGGCTCGTATCGAGTTCGACCACCGCACCGAGCTTGCCAAGCAGATCAAGCACCACTGCGCTCTGCTCATCACTAAGCGTGGAAGCCTTCTCGCAGGCGATAACGCCCTCGCCCACCGAAACCGGCGTGTTAGGCACCGTCGAGATATGAGCGACACCCGGCAGGACCTGTTCCCACTTGGCACTATCCCAGGTCCAGGCGACCGAAAGGACGACCTTGTCGGCAAGCGCATCCTTGAGTGGAGCGAAGACCTTCTCAATCATGTACGGCTTGACCGCCGCAACCACGATATCGGACGCGGCAACAACCTCCGCCGCATCGTGGCAGGCAGCCATGCCCCGCGCCTCGCAACGCTCAACCAGAGCATCGTAGCGGCCTGCGCAAGCGCACATGTCGCCCGCTGCCACGCCGGCGGCAATCCAGCCATCGGCCATAGCGCTCGCCATATTGCCAAAACCGACAAATCCGATCTTCATATCACATAGTCCTTTCAGACACATTCCTCAAAACGAAAGGTATTGTCCCACGCCATTGTTTCCTATTGCCGACCTATTTGTGATACGGCTCGCCACGACTGATCTTGCAGGCACGGTAAATCTGCTCTAGCAGCACCACGCGCGCCAAGTTATGCGGCAAGGTAATGCGTCCAAAGCTGAGCATCTCGTCGGCGCGGGCGCGCACGTCATCGCTCACGCCGTCCGATCCGCCAATCACAAAGGCGATGTCGCTGCTGCCTCGCAGCATAAGATCGTCGAGCCTCGCCGAGAGCTCCTCACTCGAACGCTCCTTGCCCTCGATAGCCAGCAGGATCACATGCGCTCGAGACGGCAAGGCAGCAAGAATCGCCGCCCCCTCCTTGTCACGTGCGGCATCCACACCGCCCGCCTTGGCCGGGTCGATATCGGCCACCTCGCGGATATCGACCTTGGCATAGGCACCCAGGCGCTTGGTGTACTCAGCGCACGCGTCCTTCCAAAAGCGCTCCTTGAGCTTACCGACGCAAACGACGGTGTATTTCACGCGCGTCTACTCCTTCGAATCGTTTTGAACTTTGCCGGCGGTCAGCATCTGCTCGAACATAGAGGCCGACTGCGAAAAGTCGCTCGGCAGCACGACCGTCGAGGTTTTACCCGTGCGAGCAAACTCCGTCATCATCTCGGACCACTGCGTAAACATGAACAGTTGGTTGGCCTCGTCATTGCCGACACCCGTCTCCTGGATGATCTCGAGCGAATCTTTGATACCCAGCGCGATGGCCTTGCGCTGGTTGGCGATGCCCTCGCCCGCCTTTTCCATTGCCTCGGCCTCGGCGGTCGCCTCGGTGACGCGCTTGATGCGGTCGGCCTCAGCGAGCTCCTGTGCCGCAGCGCGCTTGCGCTGGGCAGCGTTGATGTCGTTCATGGAGTTCTCAACCTCGGTCGGCAGTGCGATTTTGGTGATGAGCGTCGACACGAGGGTGAAGCCGTAGGCGGCCATCTGCTCGGAAACGGTAGCGTTGACATCCTTGGCGATGTCATCCTTCTTGGCAAAGACCTCATCGAGTGTGTAGACGGGGATCGAAGAGCGCAGGGCGTCGGTGATGAAGTCACGCATCTGGTCGACGGGCTCCTGCAGCATGTAGTAGCTCTTGTAGATACCCGAATCTGCCGGGCCGGCGCCCATGTCATAGCTCACGTGGTACTGAGCAGAGACCTCAAGGCCGATGGTCACGTTGTCCTGGGTCTTAACGTCGATGCCAAAACCGTTTTTCATGGTGCGCAGACTCACCGTGGCGGCCTTGCGGTCGATCACGGGCACCTTCATGTGGAAGCCCGCGTTGACGATGCGGTTAAACTTGCCCAGACGCTCGATGATCACGGCATGCTGTTGTTCAACGACATAGCAGGCGTTGGGAAGCAGTAACAACAAAATGATGATGGGAATCAAAAGGCTGGTAAGGGCGGCGATGATACCGGACAACAGCATGGTCTCTCCTCTGATAGGCATACGTTGGCACTAGGATACCCGCACGAAGCAGCAACGTGACATCAACAAGAGGCCCATAACAAAAAAGCTCCCATTGCTGGGAGCTCTTTCAATCAATGGTGCGGGCGAAAGGACGTCCGCGTATCCGCTTCGCGGATTCGCACCGGCTTCGGCCGCCTGCCGGCGTCCTCGCCAGCTCGCTAAAAACGCTCCGCGTTTTCTTGGCGCTCGCTCCTTCGCAGGTTCAAGTCCCCGCGATGGGCCCAAAACAAAAAAGCCCCCATTGCTGGGAGCTTTTCAATCAATGGTGCGGGCGAAAGGACTTGAACCTTCATGGGGTTGCCCCCATACGGACCTGAACCGTACGCGTCTGCCAATTCCGCCACGCCCGCGTGCAGGAATTACAATAACGGAGCGCCACCGCGAACGCAAGAACTATTTTTGAAAAAGTTTGCAGGCATTTTCCCAAGCGGCTTGCGCGATTGTTTCGGCGTCCTCACCTGTGCGATCGACACGGTCGTTAACCAGCGCGTTTGCCGTAATGGAGATCATTGCGGACTCGCATTCAAGACCGCGGATGGGCTCCGGAGCCATATACGGGCAATCCGTCTCGAACAAAATTCGATCGAGTGGGGTTGCCGCAAATGCCTCGCGCACGTCGTCGTTGCGCTTAAAGGTGGCCGCGCCACCATAGGCGATATAGCAGCCCAGCTCCACAAAGCGCTCCATCGTGGCGCGGTCCTCGCCAAAGCAGTGCAGCACACAACCGGCCTGGGGCACGCCCACCTCACGAAGCACGTTGTAGGCGTCCACGTGCGAGGTACGCTCATAGTCCGTGTCCTCGTGGCGCAGATGCAGCTCCACCGGCACGTTACGGCACACGGCAAGCTCGAGTTGGCGCGCCATGCAGTCAATCTGCACGTTATGGGGTGCCGGCGCGATATCGTCGTCATAGTCCATGTGGTAGTCCAGGCCGATTTCGCCAATACCGGCGCATAAGGGGTCATCGAGTGCGGCAACGACCTGTGCGTGAACGTCGTCGGTATAGTCCGGCGCGCCATACGGATGCACGCCGGCAAGATACTTGATCTGAGGGATATCCTGCATCGGCAGAATTTCGCGCACGAGCCAGTCGCTATAGTCCGTCACGCTGCGTTTGTCAGCGATGGGGTCGAACATCGTCACCAACAGGTCGACGCCCGCGGCTTTGGCGCGCACGAGCGTCTCGGGCACTTCTTTGCCCCAGAACGAAAGCAGATGCGCATGCGTGTCGGCAAGCGGTGCCAAGGGCACGGGACAAGCAACCGTCTTCTTTTTCTTGGTAAACGTCACACGTTCGGCATTAGGCATCATGGATTAGCTCCTGGGCCAGACGGACAAAGTCAGCGACATCAAGCGTCTCGGCGCGCGTGGTGGGTGCAATACCGCAAGCCTCAAAGGCGGCATCGAGCACGTCCTTGGCAAAGCCGTTGGCGCTCATGGAATTGCGGATGGTCTTGCGACGCTGAGCAAATGCAGCGTCAATCGCGCGGGCCACAAATTCGCGATCGAGTCCTTCGGGCACCACGCCGTCAACACGGTCGATACGCACGACAGCCGAGTCCACGTGCGGCGCCGGCATAAAGCAACGCGGCGGCACCTCAAAGCGACCCGTCACCTGCGCATACAGGCCGAGCTTTGCCGTATAGCCGCCATCGGTCTTGTTGCCCGGCACTGCGGCAATGCGATCGGCAACCTCCTTTTGCACCATGACGACGGCACGCTTGAGCGCCGGCATCATCTGGAAGAACTGCAGGATGATCGTCGCCGCCACGTTATAGGGCAAGTTCGCGACAAACACCGTGGGTTCACCACCGGCGGCCTGCTCAATCTGCTCCGGCGTCACTTTGAGCGCGTCGCCCATGATAAAGCGGAAGTTGGCATAGTCAGCGGCGTGAGCATCGAGCACCGGCTCGAGCTCGGGATCTGCCTCAATCGACGTAACGCACGCCGCCTCCTGCAGCAGGGCCAACGTCAGCGTGCCACAACCCGGGCCGACCTCGAGCACGCGCTCATCGCCCGCAAGCTCAGCGAGCTCACAGATACGTTCGATCACATGGTTGTCGATCAGGAAGTTCTGGCCCAGGCGATGCTTGGTCGCAAGGCCAAACTCCTCTAGCAGCTCCCTAGTTGCCGTGGGGTTTGCCAAAGGCGAAGTTGTCATGGTTGCCTCCTTAACATGGTGGCTGCATCGTAAAGCAAAAGGGCATGGACCGTTGCGGCCATGCCCTTACAGCTAAACAGCAAATTGCCGATATGGCGCGCAGCGGCTTAGCCCAGACGCGGGAACAGCGGCTCGCCCTTCTCGACGGGCTGACCACCGGCAAGCAGGCCCCAAGCGCAAATGCCCTTGAGGTCGTCGCTCGCGGCCTCGTCCTCGCAGGACAGGCGGCGCAGGGCCTCGGCAGAAGTCTGGGGCATGAGCGGCATCAGCAGGTGAGCGGCAATGCGGATGGCCTCGAGCAGGTTGTAGATCACAAACGCCAGCTCGTCAGCCTTGGCCTCGTCCTTGGCAAGCGCCCAGGGCTCGGAGTCCTCGATGTAGTGGTTGGCGGCATGGATGAGCTCCATGACCTCGTCCTTAGCTCCACCATAATCGAGCACGTCCATCTTGGCCATGTAGCGATCGACCAGGCCATCGGCAATCTTTGCCAACGGGTTGTCGAACGCATCGAACGATGCGGGCTTGGCGGGCGCGCAACCGTCAAAGTACTTGCCGCTCATGTTGAGCGAACGCGAAATCAGATTGCCCCAGCTGTTGGCCAGGTCGGCGTTGTAGACCTGCTCCATACGATCGAAGCTGATGGCGCCGTCGGTACCGGGAACGACGTCGGTCATGAAGTAGTAGCGATAGCCCTCGACGCCCAGCATGTCGATAACGTCCTGCGGAGCGATGGCGTTGCCGCGGCTCTTGGACATCTTCTCGGCCTTGCCGGTCTCGGCATTGCGCACGGTCAGGAAGCCGTGGGCAAAGACGTGCTCGGGCAGGGCCTCGCCGATGGCCATGAGCATGGCGGGCCAAATGACGCAGTGGAAGCGGATGATGTCCTTACCCACGATGTGGAACTGCGCGGGCCAGCGATAGGCCAGCTCGGCACGCGCCTCGTCGGTGTCGACACCGTAGCCGACGGCCGTCATATAGTTGAGCAGTGCATCGAACCACACGTAGGTCACGTGGCCCTCGTCAAACGGGACCTGAATGCCCCAGTCAAAGCTCGTGCGGCTCACGGATAGGTCGTTAAGGCCGCCCTCGACAAAGCTGCGAACCTCGTTCATGCGGAACGCAGGCTCGACAAAGTCGGGATGCTCGTCATAGAGCTTGAGCAGCTTGTCCTGGAAGGCGGAAAGCTTAAAGAAGTAGGACTCCTCCTGCACGCGCTCAAGCGGACGATGGCAGTCGGGGCACAGGTGCTGGCCGACGCTGCCGTACTCCTCGTCGCCCTTCTGGACCTGTGTATCGGTGAAGTAGGTCTCATCAGGCACGCAATACCAGCCGTCGTAGCTGCCCTTATACAGGTAACCGGACTCCTTCATGCGCTCCCACAGGTACTGCACGGCATGATGCTGGCGCGGCTCGGTGGTACGAATGAAGTCGTCGTTGGAGATCTCGAGCTTGCTCCAAAGCTCCTTGAAGTGCGGAGCCTGGCTGTCGGTCCACTCCTGCGGCGTCATGTTGTGCTTGGCTGCAGCCTCGGCGACCTTCTCGCCGTGCTCGTCCATGCCAGTCAGGAACTTGACGTTATAGCCGGCTGAGCGACGATAGCGAGCCTGGACGTCGGCGATGATGGTGGAATAAGCCGTGCCCAGATGCGGATCGGCGTTGACGTAGTAGATGGGCGTCGTGATAAAGAACGAAGGCTTGGTTTGATCCATGGGGTTTGTCCTCCAGAAAAACGTTGCATACAGAGGATGATTCTAGCGCAAGGGCTGGATATCCTCCATCTATTGCATATCGAGCACCATGGCATAGACATCGCGCTTGCGGCGCGAATACTTCTGAGACAGGCGCTTGGCCACCGCAGACGCGGGCTCCCCCTCCTCGAGCGCGGCGCGGATATCCTCGCGCAGGGCCTCGTCGGGATCCGCTGCCGCGGCGCCAACCGGCACGGCACCGGCCTCCTCATCCTCGCCCGGCGGCGCGATGACCAGCGCAATCTCGCCCTTTACCTCGCCGCGAGCACGCAGCTCCTCGGCAAGCTGGGCAGCGGGCCCGCGCAAGACTTCCTCGTGCAGCTTGGTGAGCTCGCGGCAGACGGCAACCTCACGCTGGGGAAAGACCTCCACCACGGCCTCGAGCGTCGCCACGATGCGATGTGGAGACTCGTAGAAGATGAGCGCGCCGGGCACCACGGCAAGGCGCTGCAAACGGCGCACACGGTCGCCGTGCTTTCGGCCCAAGAAGCCCTCGAAGAAAAAATGCTCGCAGGGAATGCCGGACGAAACGAGCGCCGTGACGCAAGCAGAGGGCCCGGGAATAACTTCTACGGGCACATCGGCCTCACGTGCCGCCTCGACCAGCGCCTGGCCGGGATCGGACACGCTCGGCATGCCGGCGTCCGAGGCAAAGGCGAGGGTCTCCCCCGCCAGCAGACGGTCGACTAGGCCGGCGGCGCGGCTGGCGATCACATTCTCGTCGCAACGGACAAGCGGCTTGGAAATGCCCAGGTGCATCAGCAGCTTTGACGTCACACGCGTGTCTTCGCAGCAGATGGCATCGGCGGCGGCAAACGCCTCGCCAACGCGCGGGGACAGGTCGCCCAGGTTGCCGATGGGCGTGCCGACCACATAGAGTTTGCCCGTATGGGCGCTGTTTTGCGTCATATCAACCTATTCAATCATGCCGCGCTCGAGCGTACCAAGCGCCGCGCGGGCGTCCCATGCTGCAATGCGCTTCTCGGTCTTCCACGTTTGGAAGAACCAGCCGGCAGCCGGCGCAAACGAAGCCAGCTGATTGGCGATAAACACGCGCTCGTAGGCATTGCGGCCCTCGGGCGTAACCGACGAGTTGGCAAAGATCGCCGCGCCCGACCATTCGCCCACCAGCACGGGGAACCCAGTCGAAATCGCTTCTTTAAGCTCGCGCTTGTTACGGGAAATCGCCGTCGTCAGCCCGCGGGGGCTCGTGATATCGAGCGCATACTCGTCGCGGTAATGGTACAGGTGAAGGTCCATGTAGACGTTCTTGTACTTGGCGCCGCGCATAAAATGCTTCCACTCGCTGGGATGCCCCGAAGACGAGAAGACGACGATCTTATCCTCGGGCATATACGAACGGACGAGCTCGTAGGCATCGCGATAGAAATTGCGCAGGTAGTGAGCCGGAATGCCATCCGTCATGGCAAAGAGACTCTTGCGGACACTCATCTGCGGCGTATCCAGCAGCTCAATGCCCAGCAGGCTCTCGGCCTCGCCGTAACGCTCGGCCAAGCGCTCGAGCACGTCGAGTGCGACATGGCGGCCGTTAGTGGACGAATGCCACTCGGCAACAGCCTCCGGCGTGGCGGGCGAATCGTTGGAATCGCCCTGACCACCGGGCACAGTCGCCAGGTCAAGCAGCACGCGAATGTTGTACTTGGCAGCCCACTCAATCGCGCGGTCGATGTAATCGACAACCGAGATGTAGGACGCATCGGACTCCTGCGAGCCAAAGGCATACCAGGGCACCGGCAGACGCACGGCATTGAGACCGATCTGCGCCATGCGACGGAAATCGTCCTCGCTCACAAACGTCTCGTAATGACGGCGCATGCGCTCGTTATAGGCGGCGGTGCCCATGGCCTCCTGCAGCTCGGCCGCGTTGGATGCACCGGTCGCCGCGTATAGCGACGGGGTCACCCAAGGCTCCGGAATAAACCAGCCAGAGAGATTAACGCCGAGTATCCTCTCCATCACTGCCCCCTTCGGATCATGCAGGTCGAACCCGCATCGTATTGCATAGGATAAGTATCGTTTTGAGTATACCCGCGTGTGCGGACAGGCGACCGAACGGTCTGCAAAGTGACGCGAAAGTGGGAGGAATGTCTGAGCGGGCGGGCCCGAGATGTGCACGCACGTCGGAAGTAAGCGCCGGAAAGCGCATCCCACTCTGAAGCCAAATTCCGGGACGCAATTTCCGCAGAGCCCTCGATAAAAGAAAAGGACCCCTTTGCAGAGGTCCTAGTCAATTCAAGGTGGCGGGGAAGGGAATCGCGTCCGCGCGCTGCGCGGACGGACCGCTGCGGCGCTTACGCGCCTTGCGAGCTGCGCTGGCAAACGCTTACGCGTTTACTCAGCTCCGCGCCCTCATGGGTTCGATTCCATGTGGGGGCTGCATAAAAGAAAAGGACCCCTTTACAGAGGTCCTAGTCAATTCAAGGTGGCGGGGAAGGGAATCGAACCCCTGACACGAGGATTTTCAGTCCTCTGCTCTACCAACTGAGCTACCCAGCCATTTGAGGTGTGCCTTGTTTCAAGGCTTGATTAGTATAACCAAGGACGCGTTCCGGTCAACCGAGAATTTTAAAAAAGTTTTTGAGCACAGACTCGGTTCTATAAATCGGCACGTCAGAGGCATCAGCCGGCAGCAAGAAGTTTTTCACTCAGAGCCGCACGGGCAAACTCACTTGGCGTCATCCCCTCGGCAGCCGCCCGTCGACGAATGGCCTCCTTCATTCCCAGAGGAATCTTGACCGACAGCGTTGCCGTCCCCTCACCTGAGAGCGGGGGCCGTCCATGCACGATCCCACCAACGGTGTGTTCGCCATCCGGAAACTCTCCGCGCTCGTACGACTCGCACCACGCGTCAATCATTTCATCCGTTACAACCTGACCATTAGCGGCCGTATACGTCTTGCCCATCATCGACCCCTTTGCCGAGCCTGTTCAATCTCCTGCCAAAATTTCTTCTGGACTGGAGACAAGGCATGAATGATAAGCCACCCACGGACAAGCTCGACCGCGACAAGCTCCACGCTTCGTCCGTCTGGGAGCCATCCAATCGCAAGCCATCTCGGCGGCTCGTCCTCCGACTCGCGGCGAATGCACTCAGTAACCGCGAACCAGGCACCTAGCACCTGCTTTTCCGTCAAGTGTTTTTTGGCGTTCGGATGGATCTCAACATCCATGCATCTTCTCCTCCATCTTACCCAATTTCGTATGACGAAAGTCCGCAGTCGCCAATTCTTAAGCCGGCACGCGTTGGAGAGCAGGGGTCGAAACAATGATTGAAGGACGCTCTAGTGCGGCCCAGGCGCATGGGTGGGAGCACATGCGCCAAGGACGAACGTTTTCGTATCGCGCGAGGATATTGCCGTCGCGATCGATGAAGGCGATGTCGATGGGATAGGCCATAAAACACGTATGGACCGAAGAGCAGCGTGGAAACGCCATGACGAGCGGCAGGCCGTTGGCGGCAACCGGACGCCGTCCCAGCATGCCGCGCAGGCGCACGACAAACGACTCCGCCACCACAAACTCGGCCGGCGTCCAACCCAGCCTGTTGAGTGCCCGCGCGTAAGCGATGTAGGACGAGACCGCGGTCACATGACCACCCCCGGACGCCATGGATCGACCGTCACCGCGCGCTCGTGCGACAACGTTGTCGGCGCCCCCAGCGGAACGCCAGCGATGCTGAGAGAAGTCGGCCACGGCTCATAGTGCATGGTGCAGGTGTAGGTCCTAAACGTACCGGATAGGGAGAGCAGGCCACCATCTGATGCCTTCGCGCCTTGCTCGCTCGACACTTCGATCTGCAAGTCATAGCCTTCCATGGCATTCAGAATTTGAGTCTGGACCGTCACCGAGGCATCGGCAGAGTTCTCGTCACCCTCCCCGCCCGGTGCCACAGCGTGCGCCAGCACGATGTCGGGCACCACGCGGTCGAAGCGCGAGACCGCGCCGGCAAAGATCATGATGTTGTACGCGATGAGAGCCAGCACGAGCAGGACAGGCGTGACCACGGCCATCTCGACCGTCGCCTGGGCACGCTCCTCGCGCAAGCCCGAGCGAATGCCCATTACGACCCACCGCCAAAAGCTCCCACCAGCGTGGCAACATCGACAGTGAGCGGGATGGAGCCGCCGCCGGGCAGCGGAATCTCCGCAACCGTGAACACCGCGCCGCTGATGGTGCGCTCGACGTGATATTCCAAGGCCTCGCAAAGTGTCTTGGGGTCAGTCACGCCCAAGGGGATTTTTCGCAGGGTATCTTGAGCTTTGGAGATGCCCGCGATATCGGACCCCGGACTTTTGATGACATTGGCGGTATCGGTCAGCACCGGTTTTCGCAAACGCAAATCGCACGGTTCGAGTCCCAGCGCCGCCACGGAGGACGAGACGGTGTCACCGAGCCAGGACGCGATGGAGCCCAACGCGCCGCTACTCCCTCCCAAGCCACCGATCAGCTCTCCCATAAGCTCGTCGACCGCACCCTGGATGTCTCCGTACCCCACAAGCAGGCGGCCCCAAACATCCATAACGCCGTCGAGCACGCCGGCAACGCCGCCCGAACGCTCCTCCAGCGTCGAGAAAAACCGCGAGAGAACGTTATTTTGTGCCGTCGCATCATCGGGCGCGAGCACTGCAGCAGAAATTGCACCACGATCGCCAAGCTCAGCTGCCGTGTTAAACGAAGAGTTGAGCTCGTCGGGACTGGAGATGGCGCCCGAGACCGCAAAGGCGACCACGCCGTTGCGACCGGGCGGGGCGATGCGCGGGCGCTCGCCCGAAAGCTCTTTGATGGCGGTATCGAACGCATTGCCCGCACGGTCGGCTTCGTCCTCGGTCTGACGCTCGAGTTCGAGTTCCTTGTTGCGACAGTCGACGTAGTCCTCCAGGGCGTCTTTAAACTTGTCAAAGTGATACTCGAAGCCGTTTTCGATAGAGGTTGAAGGCGCCGCAACAGCACCAAGCGACGAAACGCCAAAATGGCATTTGCTGCATTTATCTTGCCCATCGTAATCGGCAACCGAAGCAAATCCGCTCGGCGTTCCTTTCTTATAGTTAGGGCAGGTCGTCCCGTAATGCAGATACGCCTTGTCATCGTTCACGCTAGTCGGCCACACCGCATCGGTATAGAGTTCCGTCGCCCGGACCTCATCAGAGTTGCGCGGCAGCAGCGGAATATAGAAGGAAACCCTGTCTCCGTTCTCGGTTATATATGCCCGATCGACCTCCGCGCTCGCATAGGTATAAAACGCCTTACGCGCCGCAGACTCCGCCTTCATCTCGACACTCGAGCCTTGGGGCTTCTCGTTTGCCAGACGCCGATGGTAGTAGTCCTTCGAGCGATCGAGCGCCACTTGCGGTCCCCACGTAACGCTCGAAGCGTAATGCGGATTTTGAACACCGGAGAGATCCGTTAGGCTTTTTGCGCGCTCCCACATACACGAACAGCTGCCGACCGAACCTTTATCCGATCCACCACAATCCGCTAGCCAGGCGCGCTCTTTGGCCTTCGCCGTCTCCTCCGATGCTTTTTGTAGCTCCTCGGCCGCGCGCTCCAGATCTTCCGACGCATCTTTAATGGCATCGGTCGAGATTTCTGATCCTTCGAGCGCAACAAAATCCGACTCGGATGTCCTGGGCACGGCAAGCGCCGTACCGGTATAGGTCACGCCGTCGGTATCCTGCGCCGACACCGCCTGCGTGGCACGCGCGGCAATCAGATACGGCAGAGCCGTCTCGATTTTCTGCAAGCCTTCCGATGCGCTTTTGGCAAACTTGTTGCGCGTTTTAATGATCTCAATCCCGGTGTCGACCATATTGCCGGCAACTGGTTCGGCACCTGGGATGAGAATGGCAACCAGGCCCGTCCCGATTGTGGCAAACCCCGCTAGCCCCAGACTCAAGATGCTCGCATCAACCACCGTGGCAGTCGTGTGATAGGACGACACCACGTTGGCACCCGCCAGCGCGCCGCTATCGGCCGCCACCTGGGTATCCCCGGCACGCGACATGCTCCATATCGCCGCGGTCGACGAAAACAACAACGTGAGCACCACTAGGATGACCACGGCAGAAGAAAGCGTGGTGTAGGCGCCGTCTTCGATAAACAGGTCGATACCGGCGCGGCCCATAAAGCCGCCTCGCTTGCGATGGCAGCTCGGACGGCGCGTCAAAACGCATCTAGACCAGAAACGCTTAATCCCATGCAGCAATCCACGAATCATAATCTCCCTCCAGCCATTCGGGACGCGATTGATACGAGACATCGACCTTGAGCTCAACGTAGCCGCCCTCGGCGGTACCACCCATAGCCTGCGCAAACGCACCGATCACAGGCAACGGCTTGACCTCGCCGGAAACGGACACGGACGAGACACCACCCGCACCGGCCCGGCCAAGCTCGATATCCCACGACAACGGCCCGCCGGCATGAAAGATCGAAACGTTGGGCACTGCGGCAAGCCGGCGGCGGGTGAACTCCTTAAGATCGTCGCCCTCCGCCGTCGTCGTGGTCATGAGCCGCGCGGTCTCGGCAGCGGCAGACTCCATGACCGCGCGCGTATAGAGCAAACACACCGGTTGCAGTGCGAGAAGAATGAGCATCAGAAACGTCGGCAGCAAAAAAGCAGCCTCGACCGTAGACTGCGCCCGGTCCTCGCGCGCGATATCAATACAACGCGATGTCCTTAGCGCCCGCAGCGGCGTCGATAACCGACGTCGAGGCAACGCCATGGGATGCCGCCCGCTCAACCAGCGCCGCCAAGTGCCCATCGGTGCCAGCACGCCAAAGCCCCGCAATCGCCAGCACGATCGATAACAGCGCCACCGTGACGATGGCGTATTCGACCGTCGCCTGGGCAGATTCCTCGCGCAGGACGTCATGCATTTCACGACCCCTCCTTTGAGCTTATTGTTTGCGGGACCAGGCGCACCGCGCGCAGACGACACGAAGCATCGCCAGTATCCGCGGCAACCGTCACCATATCGACCCAGCCGCGCCCATCGCGCACAATGGCGCCCCATACGTTACCCTTAATATCGAGATAGCCGCTCAGGGCGAGCTGGGCCGTTGGCACCTCGCGGTAGGCGCGTAACATATCCGCCGCTGCCTCGGTCATCGGTCGGTCCTCGGACCATGCAAGCCGGACCGCAATCGCGTTGTCCTCAGGCGAATCCGTCGCAGTGCCAGACCGCTTGTCGAGCATCCGCAGAAAGGTTTGCGCCGTGACAGCGACATCCGAATCGTCCGCATCTCGCATCTCATCTTTTTGAGACGCCACCGCCGAATCTGAGCCCGAATCGAAGGCGGCCCCAGGACGCTGCTGCCGCGCGGCGTTTAGCCCCCAAACCGCCACTGCCACCGCCACAACCACACAGGCAAACACCAGCAGTGCGCCGACAGGCCGCCTACCCTCTACAGGCTGTTGATGCCCTCGCTGATAGCGTTCCATAGATCTTGGACCTTGCCCTTAAATGCGACAATGGCAATGATGGCGATCACCACGAGCACGCCGACCAAGATGGCGTATTCGGTGGTGCCCTGCGCACTCTCCTCCTGCAGCAGCTCCCCGGCATGCTGGCGAGCGCGAATTGACTGGCAAACAGCCCAGCTCCAGACCTTGCCAGCAACGTCAGTCATCGTGTTCATGTATTCCTCCCTACATCATCCCGCCTGCTCCCAACAGCGGGCCCAATATGGACAGAAGCAACGCCGGCAAGATGAGTGTGCCGGTGGGAATCAGCAGCTTGACGGGCGCACGCTCGATCTCGCGCTCGACCGCGGCGCGATGAGCCGCACGGATCTCGCGACTTTGAGCGGCCAGTGTCTCGGCAAGTGGGGCACCCAGAGCGAGCGCCTGCCCCACCGTGATGGCAAAGGTCTCGAGCGCTCGCACGTCCAGGTCGCGTGCGGCGGCCAACAACTCGTCCTCACGCGTGCCCACGCCCACCTGCCATGCCATGCAGGCCCGCTCAAGTCGAAGAGCCAGCACTGACCGGCGGTTGGCGCAGAAAATCTCAAGCGCCGCATCAAACGAAAGACCGGCCGAAAGACCCAAGCGCACAACATCGATCATCTCGGACACTCGACCACCGAGCGACCCGCGGCAGCGACCAGCACCGCCTCGCGCTTGCAGGCCTCTGCGATCTTGCGTGCATCCGCCCGATCCAAACCCGTCGCGACAAATGCACTCAGAGCGCACAGGCAAGCCGCAACTGCAACCAGGGCGCTCACAGCTCCACCCGCATAATGCGCCTGATAACCACCAGGGCAACGGCGTTGAGGGCAAGACCCAGCGCCACAGCGCCCGCGCCGGCAGGCGTCGCAAGACCGCGACGAAAATCTGCCGAAAGCAGCGCCAACACCGCGCACATGCCCGCCGGCATCGCCGCGACCATATGCGCAGACATGCGAGCCTGCGACGTCTTGACATCCAGGCGGCGCTTGAGCTCAATGCGCTCCCCCACCATGCTCGACGCCTCGGACAGTAAGTCGGCAAGCGGAGCACCGGTGCGCTGAGACACCTTAAGCGCCAAGGTCACAAGCGAAAGACCGGGGGCGTCGATGCGCACGAGCAAGTCATCGAGCGCATCGGTCGCCGAGATGCCGCAATCGATCGCCGCCGCCACCCGCAAAAACTCGGTATGCACCGGCTCTTGCGCATGAGCGCCCACAAAGCGCATGCCCTGGGCCAGCGAATGTCCCGAGGCAAGCGACATGGAAAGTGCGGTAAACGCCTCGGGCATGGCCTCTTCTGCATCGTGTTGCTCGCGCCGGCTCTCAAAGCCATCCCGAGCGGCGCCAGCGGCAATCGGAGCAACAAGTCCCAAGGCAAATCCGAGGGGCGATAACGACACCATCGTTAGTAAAACGCAGCAGACACCGCTCGATAGCAGCAGAAACGCCAAACGCCCCGAAGCATCTTCGATCACGAGGCCAAGGCGATGCGCCGGAGCCAGCGATGCCCACGAACGGGCGATCTTTTTCAGCAGATCGTTTTCCACCAGCTCACGCGGCAGCTTCTCTGCCGCCGTCTCGAGCGCCTGACGCGCCAGCTCCGCCGGCGGCACCTGCGGCACACGAGGTTCCGCCCCGCACGCCGTCGCAACAGAAAACCCTGCCAAACCCCCTACGACGAGGGGCACAGCGACCTCCATTCGTCCACCTCCTCTTGTGTGAGCGTCCCCGACCGCAGGCCTTCTGCAATAAACGGCGGCTCGCGGTCAAGCGTCCAGGTGCGCTCGGCGGCATCGAAAGTCACATAGCGCTCGAGCTCTACGCCGCCCGACGCGGCGCGACGCACCCCCGAATACGAGGAGACGAAACGCCTGCCATCGGCGTGGCGCTCGGACATCACGATGCCGTCGAGCGCCATGGCAATCTGCTCCTCGATGAGCTCGCTCGGCAGATCGATGCCATAACGTGCAAGCAACGTCAGACGCACCACGGTCTCCTGCTCGGAACCCGCATGAAGCGTGGTGAGCGACCCGTCGTGGCCCGTGTTCATGGCCTGCAACATGTCGCAGCACTCGGCACCGCGCACCTCGCCCACCACGATGCGGTCGGGGCGCATGCGCAGGGCATTGGTCACCAGGTCGCGGATCGTCACCGCGCCCTCGCCCTCAATTGAAGCCTCGCGCGCCTCTAGGCGCACCACGTGCGGATGATGCGCAAACTTGAGCTCGGCAGAGTCCTCGATCGTCACGATGCGCTCGCCGGTGGAGATCTCGCATGACAACGCGTTGAGCAGGGTGGTCTTACCAGATCCCGTGCCTCCCGCAACCGCCAGGTCCTGTCGCAGCGACACCGCGCACGACAGCAGCTGCGCATACCAAAGCGGCAGCGACCCCAGCCCCACAAGCTCGTCCAGCGAGCAGATACGGTCCGAGAACTTTCGGATGGTGAGAATCGGTCCGTCAATCGCCACAGGCGGAATCACCGCGTTGACGCGATAGCCCGTTTTGAGGCGGGCGTTGACGATGGGGCTGCGCTCGTCGATACGACGGCCAAGTGGCGAGATGATGCGGTCGATAAGCACACGAATCTGCTCATCATCCTCAAACGCATGCTCGATGGGGTACAAGACGCCGCCGCGTTCAAAGAAAGCCGAGCGGCAGCCGTTGATCATGATCTCGGTAACGGTGTCGTCCTCGATGAGCGGCTGCAACGGCCCCAAGCCCACCACGTCATCCAAAATCTCGTCGATGATGGTCTCGCGCTCGGGCGTCGCGAGATCGGTCGGCTCCTCAACATTGAGCGCCGCCTCCACCGCGGGACGCAATTCCGAGCGGGCAAGTACCGGGTCGATATAGGCGCTGATACGCGCCACTTCGTCGTAACCCATGCGGTCCATCACGGCGCGCTTAGTGCGTCGTTTCACCGCGCGGCGACGCCCCGCATCTACAGGAGCTGCCGCCGCTGCAGCGCCGGCAGCCTTAATCCTCGTTTGCAGGCTCATCGCTGATCACCCTCGCGCGACCAGGGAAGGCGGATACGCGGGCGTTCGG
>CAVHBE010000148.1:11454-15414 GCA_963634045.1 Methanobrevibacter smithii | reverse complement strand
GCGTTGCACGGTCGGCGACTATATCGCTCCAAGGGCCGACGGCGCACCCCAGTTCCACGAGCATCTCGCGCGTGGCCTCGCGCACGCTGGTCGCAAAAGCGCTCGTCTGACCCACTGCCTCGTCGGCGCGCCCAAACGCCATGAGCGCGGCGAGATCCTGCCCGCCATCGGCGATACGAATCTTGGAGCTCAACGCACAGGCAATCTCAAAGCGCATGGCGACGTCCTCGTCTGCCCCGCGCGCACCGAACCGGTTGAACACGGCGCTCATGCGCGTGCGCGGCACACCTACTCGACTTGCCAGTTCAATGACGCGCGATGCCGATGTCGCGGACGACACCGCCGCATCGCCAACGACCAGGCAACGGTCGCTCGCCGCCACCGCAGCCGCCACGGCATCGCCCCAAAAGACCGAGGTATCGATAAAGACCACGTCGGATTCGCGACGCAGGACATCGAGCAGTAGCTCCACCGGACGTGCCATGAGCTCGGCTTGCTCGGGCGCCGCGACGGGACCCCAGAGCGTAACGCCCGGCGCCACGCGCTGGGATGCGGCTACGATATCCGGCTCGGTGAGCGTGCCCGCCGCCGACGGCTCGATAAGTGCCGCCATATCGCGCGGAGCATCGACGCCTAACAAGTCGTAAAGGTTTCCAAACATCAGGTCCAGGTCGAGCACGGCGGCACGCAAGCCCAACAGCGACGATGTGTGTGCCATGGTGGCAACGATCGTCGACTTGCCGCAACCGCCCGAACCCGAAATGGCGCAGATGACCGGAGCTCGATGCTGCGGAGCGGCAGCGTCTGCCGGCGGCATCGGAGGCGGCGGGGCGGGCGTCGGCGACAGCGTCCCCGTCTCCCCCGCCGCAACCACACGCTGCGTCCAAGCCGGCATGGCGGCTTGTTCGGTCTGCAAGGCAGGCTCGTTCTGTGCAATCTGCTCATGCTGCATCAGCGACAACTCGCCGCACCCGGCAAAGCCCTCAACTTCGTCGAGTTCATCCGCCAGATTCACGCCGTGCACGTATCCCATATCTACAGCCGGGGAGTCGCCAGCATGCTGTGCCGGCCCTCCAGCGTCATCGTATACAAGGGGGTTCCGGGGGCGCCGACCATGCTCGGCTTCCGCTTTTCCATAATCATCAACACGCGGGCCTCTTGTAGCGCGAGGCGCCCCGGGTTCCCTATCAACAAAAGCATCGGGCTCAATCGTCATGCGCCGATCGGAATCAACCGCTCCCTCGCCCGCGCGCCCGTTGCCGCATATACTGTGCGCAGCGATGACCTCGGTCGCCCCCGCGCGAAACAGTCCCTCGATATCCGACGGATCGAGCACTTCTATCAACACGACCACGCGACTCACGCGGCCTTCGGCCGTCAGGCGCGCAACAGTCTTGCGCACATCTTCGATATCAAACAGAGACGCCGCGATGATGGCAGCCCCGCGGCGCGACGGAAACGCCCGCGCCATGGAAACCAGCCCGTCCAGGTCACCCACGCGAAGCACCTGTGCACCCGCATCACGGCCCTCGACTTCCTGCTGCAACAGCCCGTAATCGCCGCACGCGCAGCACGCAAGCCAGATCGCCTTCATCACTCGTCGCCTCCGCTCTTTTTGCCGCGCGCCGTGGCGGGAATCGTCAAGCTGACCGTTCCCTTGCCCGAGGCTCCCAGCAGTTCCTTGACGTCTTCGGGGTCAGCCGCCAGCGTCACCCATTCGATCTTGCCCTCGCGCGTGGCACCGGAATTCTCACTGGTATCGATCACGTGCGCGCCGCACAGTCGATCGGTTACGTCATCTTTTTGCACGTACACGTCCACATAGCTGCCCACGCCCGTGGCACCGCCGACCGAGTGCTCGGCATCGACCGCCACCGAAACGGCGACCTTGCCCTTAGGCACCTCGAGCTTGTGGCTCTCGGCCTTGGTGTAGACATTGCAGATCACGGCGTTTTTGGGAATACGCGAAGTCGTCACGTCGCCGCGCACCTGGCGCAGCTCGGTCGCCGCGTCACGCGGCAGCAGACTCGTCAGCCATTCCTGGGTTATGACATTGGTCTCATCGAGGGTCTCGCCCACATCGATATCGCGCGCCGCGACGCATACCTCGACGCGATCGCCACCGTACTTGGCCAAGGTCTCAGCCTGGACCTGTTCGGCTTGCGAGCGGATCGACGAGCCGTAAACCATGCAGAGCAGAGCAGCGAGCACGCCCGCGACCAGACTGATGGCGATGCGCTTGCTCTTGTTCACGGCCGCTCCTCTCATGGCAGTGCCGGGCGAATGCCCGTACCACCATTGTCTGGGCGGTCAGAGCGCAAAGCGGCGCAATCGCGATCTTGGTTTTCGATGTCAAACCAATCGCTGACCAAAAGCTGACCAGCCCGTCAAGCTCGTGGCAAGGTTTTGGTCAGCACGTCAACAAACTGCATGTTTCGAGGCTTTTCCGCAGGAAAAAAGCCGTCTCCCGAACAGTTGGGAGACGGCTGTCATAGGAAAAATCAATTACAGATGAACATCGGGATCGAGCATTTGAGCGCTCACGCGCATGGATGACGCCAAGTTTTGGAACGTTTCCAGACGCAGACTGTCGATCTGCCCGGCGTCCTCGGCCTCGCGAACGGCGCAACCCGGCTCATGGGTATGTGTGCAATCGCCAAACCGGCACGCGCGCGATGCCTCGACAATCTCGGGGAAGGCGCGCGCCAGACCCCGCTCGTGACCCACGAGCGGTAGGCTGCGCAGGCCCGGGGCATCGGCGATCACACCGGCGTCGCCCGGCAGCGCCACCATCACGCGCGCGACGGTAGTGTGACGGCCCTGGTCGTCGCGCTCGCGCACACCGCCGGTCGCCAACGTATCGTGGCCCAGCAGTGCATTGAGCAGCGTCGACTTGCCGGCACCCGACTCGCCCAGAATCATGGCGCAGCTCCCGGCAGGCACGCAGGCACGGACCCCGTCCAGGCCGCGGCCCTCGGCAGAGGACGTCACGATCACGCGCACGTCCGGACCTACCAGGCGGCGCACGCGGTCCAGATCGCGCTCGAGCTCCTCGGCATCGCAGCGGTCAGCTTTGGTGAGCACCACCACCGGTTCGGCATCGCAGTCGAGCGCCAACACCAGCGAGCGCGCCACGCGGTCGAGCAGCACCTCACCGGCACCGAGCGCCTGCACGATTAGCACGCTATCCACGTTGGAGCAGAGCACCTGACGCTCTCCACGGGCACGGCCGCGCCAACGCTCAAAGCTCGTACGGCGCGGCAGAACGCACTCAATCACGCCCATATCGTGCCCGGGAGCGCGGCGCACCGCCACACGGTCGCCCACGGCGGGCAGCAGCACCTCGTCCTCGCCGCGCGACTTGGCAAACCCCACGGCATGCTCGGCACGAAAGGTATCGTCGGCCGTCGCCACCAGCGGAAACCCGCGATCTAAGCGCACCACGGCGCCAAGCTGCATCTGCTCGGGCTCCTCAGCATGTGCGCAAAAGTCGTCAAATGCCGCCCGCTGAGCCCCATCGACCGGCAGGTCATCAAACGCCGGGACATCCTGCAGCGCGTCAAGTCCCGGCACGCTTGCCAGCAACTCCTCGGCAGACGCGAGAGCCTCGGTCGCAAGCTTCCGACGACGATCGCGCTTAGCCCGCGCCCCCGTCGTCTTTTTCTTCGCCTTAGCCTTAGCCTTGCCCACAAGCGCCTCCCAGCACCATAAATCACAACTGAGCAGGTATTTTAAATCAAAAAGAGCTGGCCGGGCAAAGCCCGACCAGCTCACAAACTTTCCCTCAGCCCTTTTCATCCGCACGGGAGAAAAGCCAGCAAAGCCACCGCAGGGCCCGCCCCGGAAGCCCTTTCTCCCGAACGATCCCGCAGCGCAAAGCGCGAGGACCAGTGAGGGAGAAAGGGCGTGGGGCGGGCCCGGACGAGTGCGCTACCCTTTTTCGACCGCGCGCATGATCGC
>CAVHBE010000148.1:8900-11444 GCA_963634045.1 Methanobrevibacter smithii | reverse complement strand
CCTTGTAGATCTCCATCAGCGGGATGATCAGGAAGGCCAGGCCCAGCGCGGCAAGAACGCCCTTGAGCTCAAGCGTCACAGGGCCAAAGAACATCTCGGCAAGCGTCGGCTGCACGGTCACGATCACCGTCAACACCAGTGCCAGCGCGGCAGAAGCCCACAGCCACTTGTTCTGCTTCTTCATGGTGAACAGCGACGCACGACGGCTGCGCATATTGAAGCAGTGGAAAATCTCGACCATGTTGAGCGTGATGAACGCCATCATCACGCCTTCCTCGTCGGCATTGCCGGCGATCATATCGGCGATGTGGATGTAGCCCATGTCAAAGTACACGCCCACAAAGAAGCTCGCCAGCACCAGCACGGTGATGATCAGACCCTGGACCACGCAGTCCAGGCCCATGTGACCGGCAAAGACACCGTCCTTGGCGTTGCGCGGCTTGCGCTTCATGATGTCACCCTCGGCATCCTCCATGCCCAGCGCGAGCGCGGGGAAGCAGTCGGTGACCAGGTTCACCCACAGCAGCTGCACCGGCTGGAAGATGGTAAAGCCGATGAGCGTGGCGATAAACACCGAGAAGACCTCGGCAAGGTTAGCCGAAAGCAGGAACTGGATGACCTTACGAATGTTGTCGTAGATACGACGGCCCTCTTCGCAGGCACCGATGATGGTGGCGAAATTGTCGTCGGCGAGCACCATGTCGGCGACGTTCTTGGTGACGTCGGTACCAGTAATGCCCATGCCCACGCCGATGTCGGCGCGCTTGATGGACGGGGCGTCGTTGACGCCGTCGCCCGTCATGGCCACGATCTGGTCGCGCGACTTCCAAGCCTCGACGATGCGTGTCTTGTGCTCGGGTTGGACGCGGGCGTACACGCCGTAGTCCTCGATGTGCGCGTCGAGTTCCTCGTCGCTCATGCGATCGAGGTCGGCACCGGTGATGGCATGGTTGCGATCGGTGACGATGCCCAGCTGCTTGGCGATGGCCACGGCGGTGTCGATGTGGTCGCCCGTGATCATGACGGTGCGAATACCGGCATCGTGGGCCTCGCGGATGGCGTCGGCGACCTCGGGGCGGACAGGGTCAATCATGCCGGACAGGCCGCAGAAGACCAGGTCGTGCTCGAGCGCAGCGGGGCTGCAGTCGCTCGGGACCTCGGTGTAGGTGCGGCTTGCCAGCGCCAGCACGCGCAGGGCCTCGTCGGCCATGGCCTTGTTGGCGGCCACGAGCTCGGCGCGACGCTCCTCGGTCAGCGGAACGACCTTGTCGCCGTCGTAGATATGGGTGCACAGGCCGATCACCACGTCGGGCGCGCCCTTGGTGTACTGCTCATACTCGCCGTCCAGGGTCTCGACGACCACGGACATCATCTTACGGCCCGAGTCGAACGGGGCCTCGCCCACACGCGGGTGCTCGGCGGTCAGGCCGGTGAGGCCCGCCTTGCCGGCGTCGTTGACGAGCGCGCACTCAGTCGGCTCGCCCACGGCCTCGCCCAGCTCCTCGTCCCACTGGGCATCGGAGCACAGAGCCATGCCGGCCAGGAACTTCTCCTTAGGCGCGGCGAGCTCGTGCTTGACGACGGTCATCTTGTTTTGGGTAAGGGTACCGGTCTTGTCGGAGCAGATGGTCTGCGTGCAGCCGAGAGTCTCGACGGCAGAGAGCTTGCGGATGATTGCCTGGCGCTTGGCCATCTTGGTCACGCCAAGCGACAGCACGATGGTCACGACGGCGACCAGGCCCTCGGGGATGGCAGCGACGGCGAGCGAGACGGCAACCATAAAGGTATCGAGCAGGGCGGTCGGGTCGGTAAGAACGTTGCCCACGCCGTGGCGGATGATATCAACGCCAAAGATGACGACGCAGATGACGATAACCATGATGGTGAGGATGCGGCTGAGCTCGGCAAGCTTCACCTGCAGCGGCGTGAGCTCTTCCTTGGCCTCGGCCAGGGCGCCGGCAATCTTGCCCATCTCGGTGTTCATACCGGTACCGACCACGACGGCGCGACCGCGACCGTACACCACGGTGGAACCCATGTAGCACATGTTCTTGCGGTCGCCGAGCGGCACGTCGTCGGTGCCGGTGGCGAGCTCGATCACGTTGGCATGCTTCTCGACAGGCACGGACTCGCCGGTGAGTGCAGCCTCTTCGATCTTCATCGTGGCGCTCTCGAGCACGCGGCAGTCGGCCGGGACGGAGTCGCCCGCCTCGAGCATGATCACATCGCCAGGCACGAGCTCGGCACTCGGCAGGTGCACGAGCTTGCCGTCGCGCAGAACCTTGGACTGCGCCGCGCTCATCTCCTGCAATGCCTCGAGAGCTTCCTCGCTCTTGGCCTCCTGAACCACGCCCAGCACCGAGTTGACGATAACGACGAACATGATGATGGCGACGTCGGCAAAGTCCGCCTCACCCTTGACCATGCCCGTGAGTGCACTGATGACGGCGGCAACGATCAGCATGATGACCATGGGGTCGGCCATCTGCTCAAAGAAGCGCTTCCACAACGGCGTCTTCTCGGCTTCCTCGAGCTTGTTAGGGC
>CAVHBE010000148.1:0-8890 GCA_963634045.1 Methanobrevibacter smithii | reverse complement strand
GTTAGGGCCTGTCTTGGCGAGGCGCGACGACGCCTCGTCGTTGCTCAGGCCGAGGTTCTCATCGACACCTTGGTCGCTGAGTACCTCCGCCGCGGCGGACAGGTATTCCTTTTGCATATAGAGTCCCCTCCTGGGATTCGGGCCACTCAGCAGATTGATGCCCGATCATAATTCCCAGGAGAAGGGCAAGGGCTCATCAAGGCTGCCGTGCTGAGCGGCAGTTGATAGTGGAGCTATGGTACCCCAAAGCGGCGCGTCTAGCCAAAACATTCCAATTGGAAACACGGCTCGAGTGCAACGATGCAGACCGTATGATGTTCGACATTGATAAAACGTTTTTTTCTTCGGTGCATCATCAAACTGAAATATCGCCCAGATAGCAGCGGTTAGAACGGTTGGTAAAGTTTTTGCATATACCGTTTATTCGCAAAAAATGAACTTCTAATTCGGCATACGGTCGATTTTTTGGGGTATTCGGTCGGCATTTCGTTATAATCATCTCAGTTTTATTTCTTATGGTTTATCTATCAGCGCAAGACGATGTCAGATGGAGGTCTGAATGTACAAGCGCACCAAGATTGTATGCACCATGGGTCCCGCCTGCGATAGCGACGAGACCATCCGCGAGATGATCAAGGCGGGCATGAACGTCGCCCGTTTTAACTTCTCGCACGGATCCTACGACGAGCACCACGGTCGCATCGAGCGCGTCCGTCGTATTTCCAAGGAGCTCGGTCTGCCCGTCGGCATCCTGCTCGACACCAAGGGCCCCGAGGTCCGCACCGGCCTTCTGGTCGACGGCAAGAAGGTTGCCGTCAAGACCGGCGATAAGATCGTCGTCACCGCTCAGCCCACGTCCGAGGATTTCCACGGCACCGCTGAGCACATCTCCCTCGACTACCTGGCTCTGCCCTCCGAGGTCGAGAAGGGCTCCCTTATCCTGATCGATGATGGTCTGGTTGCCCTCGAGGTCGAGTCCGTCGACGGCCAGGACATGACCTGCGTCGTTAAGAACGACGGCCTGATCGGCGAGCGCAAGGGCGTCAACATGCCCAACGTCAACATCTCGCTGCCCGCTATCACCGAGCGCGATCGTCAGGACATCCTCTTTGGCCTGACCGAGAACATCGACTACATCGCCGCTTCCTTCATCCGTGACGGCGAGTCCGTCCGCGGCATTCGCAAGCTTTGCCGCGAGAACGGTGGCGAGCACGTGACGATTTTCCCGAAGATCGAGTGCGCCCTGGGCGTCGAGAACTTCGACGAGATCCTCGAGGCTTCCGACGGCATCATGGTCGCCCGTGGCGACCTGGGCATCGAGATTAAGCCCGAGCTCGTTCCCCACATCCAAAAGGAGATCATCGCTAAGTGCAACGCGGCCTACAAGCCCGTTATCACCGCTACGCAGATGCTCGACTCCATGCAGCAGAACCCGCGCCCGACGCGCGCCGAGGTTGCCGACGTTGCTAACGCCATTTACGACGGCACCGACGCCGTTATGCTCTCTGGCGAGTCCGCTGCCGGTAAGTACCCGGTCGAGGCCGTCAAGATGCAGGCCAGCATTGCTCTCGAGGCCGAGAAGTACCTCCCGGCCCACGCTCCGCTCGAGGTTCCGGCCGACGCTCATGGCACCCGCGTTGTTAACAACGTTGTGGGTATGTCCGCTGTGAACATGGCCACCACCGTTGGCGCCAAGTGCATCACCGTGCCGACGACCACCGGTCGTACCGCTCGCCTGATTTCGCACTTCCGTCCCAACATGCCGATCTGCGCGTTCTCCCGCCACGAGTGGGCCGTCCAGCAGATGATCATGTACTGGGGCGTTATCCCGCATCAGGCCGAGATTACCCAGGGCACCGTCAACGGCACGATCGTCAAGGCGATCGAGACCGCTAAGGAGCTCGGCTACGTCGAGGCCGGCGACCTGACCGTCGCTACCGCCGGCGATCCCCGCATGAGCGTCCAGCTCGAGGACAAGGTCTCCTCGACCAACGTCGCTTACGTCGCTCAGGTGCGCTAAAACGAACTTGCAAGCATACTTGCATTGCAAAGGGCCCGGAAGGCTTCGCCTTCCGGGCCTTTTTTCTGTGCCAATGCCGCCGCACGGCAAAACACGCACTCATTTCTTTACCAAAAGCGCGAAATCCACCCTTCGAGGCCCAAAAAATAAAGCCCCAAGCGCTAAAAGTGTTCGCCCGGTGGCAAACCCACACCTCACACAGGGCTGATAAATCGTTTTAGCAAGAACCAAATCGACCTGGTTTTCGGAAGCATGCGGCAAATTCTGGAACCTCCGAGCACACCCTGTTTTTTCGCAACAAAATGCCTGATAAACTAGCCTCAAAAGCAAGGTCCGCTCATAGGGTTCAGATTTTGCCGCATACTTCCGGATTGACGCTGGCATCACTCGCTTCAAAGAGATGATTTCGGCCAGGAGGGCATTATGGACCTGACGCTTTGTGGGCAATCCGCCTTTAACTATTGCCGCATCCCGCCGCAGGTATTAGGCCTTTACCCCGCCATTAGCCTTGGCAATATGGATCGCAGATGTTGTGGCCTCGGAAGTCATGCAGTTGTAAAAGACCTGCTTCACGCACCACTTCACAGGCTTGTATTCACTCGGGTACAATCCGGGTCGCGAAGCCTGTTTAAATCGCACCTCCTGACCCAAGAACCACCTCCGGGGTCGTTTAGGCAGACTGAACATAGGTTTGATGTCACGTCACCGGAGTTCACGCTGCTCAACCTTGCTACGCAGGTTTCACGCAACCAGTTACTCATGGCTTGCTACGAGATGTGCGGCTCCTTTGCAGTGTTTAAGCCCTGCGAGCGAACGCAACAACAACTCGATGAAGCTATTTCGCTTAAGTTCATTCCACCCAACTGCGGGTGGGAGCGAGTTAACGACACCAAGGGCAATGACACCAACTTGTGGAAGCGCACGCCGCTTCTTACCGCAACGGATATCGCCGCGTTCGCCAAGCAAGCCGCAGGCCTGCGCGGCGTCAAACAACTGCGCTGGGCGGCCGAGCACATGACGGGGCAGGCCGCCTCGCCCTTCGAAGTACAGACCTCCATGCTTATCTCGCTCCCCCGCGACGAGGGCGGCCAGGGCATCGAGATCGCCAACAACGCGCGCATCCCGCTCAGTGAAGCCGCACGTTCGCTGTATGACAAAACCTGCTGCTACGCCGATATCCTCATCGAAAGCGCCACCGACAGCATGGGCGTCATTCTGGAATGCCAAGGCCGCTCTGCCCACGACAGCGAAGCCGCGAGCCTCTCCGATGCCGAGCGCGCCACCGCACTCACAAGCATGGGCTACGACGTCATCCAAATTACCTATGACCAGATCAAGGAGAAGAAGAGCTTCGACCACATAGCCGAGCTCATCCATAAAAAGGCCGGGCTTCCCCACATCCCAAAGACCAAACAGGAGCGCATTGCCGAAGATACCTTACGGCAAGAGCTACTTGTCGATTGGGTTGAGCTATTCACTGCCGGGCCGGCCAGCTAGCAGCTAGCAATCAGGGGCAGCGCAGGCACATCGGGCGATTCGACACGGGCGGCAAAACCCGCCTCGGTCAGCTCGATGACCTCGGTAAACGTTGCGTCGAAGAATTCCTCGGTTAGCAGGCGGTATGGCGGATGGTCGGGATCGCCGGGGTTTTCGCGTACAATCTCGTGCATGACGCCGATGGTCTTGAGCACATACTCCTTATGGATGGGATACTGCCCAAAACGCGTCGCCGCAGTATACAGGCGATCGGTCGCGCGCGGAATCGAAACAATGCCGAGCGTCTTGCCGAACCAGTCAAAGTCGCCTTGCTTTTTAATGCGGAACTCCTCGCACGGCTTGCCGCCGTGCGCCTCCAGGTACTGATTCACGCGCGTATTCCATACGGTATCGGCCACCAGATGCGACCAGACACCCAGTGTCAAATCGAGCAACGACTGCGCCACATCTTCGGACGCAAGCGAGAACTCACGAGCGCCGGGACCGACAACCGGCTCAGCATCCCTGTAGCGCTGGGGATAGTGCACGCGATTCAGTCGCTCGCGCTCCTCGATAATCGAGGTCGCCGCGGCTGGCGCACCGGTGGGCGAACTTTTAAGCAACGGTGCCACATAGGTATCCCAGAACTCGTGCTCACGCGGCTTAGGGATAGGCTCGGGCTTGGCAAAGTGCGTAATGCGGTACGGGATGGGATCGGCGATGCCAGGGACCATATAGCCCACGAAAATATCCGGAACCACGCAGCCAAACAAAAAGGCATTGCGGTCGCGCACGCTCTTGGCAAGCGCACCGGTGCGCTCCAGCAAACGCTCCGTCTGAGCGATATGAATGTTCCAGCTTGGCATAGCCACCCCCATAAAAAAACCTGGATAACTATACCATCACGGCAAAGCCGCGCGGGCGGCTACGCACGCTCTACGCAGCAACTAGTCCGTAGCACCGCTTTCGGTTCCATACGACGGCGAAGGCGCCTCGACCACATGGTGATATCGATCGATATAGATTGCACGGGCACTCAGGCGTCGCACCAAATCCTGGTGATGTGTGCTCATCAAGACCGTCTTACCCGCCGCGACGTAGGCCAGCAAGAAGTTGACCACGATGTCGCATGAATCCTCGTCGAGCCCATTAGTAGGTTCGTCGAGAACCAAGATATCGGGGTTCATCGATACGACTGCCGCCAGCGCCACACGCTTCTTTTGCCCACCCGAAAGCTGATAGGGCGAGGCATCGACCAGGTCGGCAACTTGAAACAGTTCTATGGCATCGTGCACGCGACGGTCGAGCTCGTCTGCCGGCAGCCCCATCTGCGCGGGACCAAAAGCAACTTCCTCACCCACCGTAGCGCAGAACAACTGGGCGTCGGCATTCTGGAACACAAAGCCCACGCGCTGATGGAACCGCTGGGCCGTCGCGGAATCCTTGAGATATGCCGCATCGACCATACACCCGTCAAACAGGTATGCCCCTGCGTCCGCGAGTTCAAGGCCGTTAATAAGACGCATAATCGTCGTCTTACCGCAGCCGTTGGGACCGAGCAGGGCAACGAGTTCACCACGATCGACCTGCAGCGACACGCCATCGACAACCGTATGCCCCGCATAGGAGAACACCACGTCGCGCAACTCAATAAGCGGCGCGCCCTCGGCGCCGCCCGCACCGTTCGTGCCCGCCGCACTATTCATATCGATCGTCAAAACGTCGCCCTTCCCTACTCACATCGACGGCTAGACCGCCCGCGCTACAGTACCGCACACAACACGGCGAGCAACGCCACGCCGACCGCATAGACCCCATCGCGCCAGCCAAAGCCGCTCCGCGCGGGAGCCGGATACGCGCCGGCAAAGCCGCGGCAGAGCATGGCCTCGTCCATCGCGCGGCTGCATTCCATCGCCTTGATAAAGGTCATGCCCATGATACCCGCGACCGAGTCGGTGCGCGAAAACCCCTCAGGCGCGCGACCCACACTGCGCAGCATGACCGATTCGGTCAGATCGTGCGCCGTTCGGCCCAGCACCTCGATGTGCTTGAGCGCCATATCAAACGTAAAGATGACCTCGTCGGGTAGATGCAGCATCTTGAGCGCCGCCGACATGCAGCTCCAGGTAAGCGTCCACGAAACGCCCAGCACCAGCGACACATTAATGAAGGTCTTGAGCGCGATCTTGAGCATGGCGCCCGTGGCAGACGCGCCCAGCAGCAGGGCAGGCAATGCCAGAACCACCGCAAGCCCCGTGGCGCCGAGCGCCGGTACAATGGTCGCACGCAGCCCGCGTGCGGGGCGCACCGCGACCAGCACCAGCGCAATGGCCGCCATCAACATGAGGTACAGCGGGCTTTGTGTCAGGCACACGCACAGGACGCAAACGAATATCCCCACCAGGCGCACCGGAGCCGAAACGCAAGAAAGGGCGCGGTCGACCATCGACCCGCCCTCGTGCGCGCCTCCACCCAGGCGAACCCGCTCAAGCAGGCTCGCCAGGTGCAGGACGTTCTTTTGCATCACGCGATGACGAGCGCCCGTGGGCTCGTAACGCTGCTCGACCGCAAGCCAGCTAGGCAGCTCGGCTATTGCCATGAGCACCGCTTTCCTTAACCGTCAGCGAGATCAGACGGAATGCGATGGTAAGCACCGCCACGCCAATCACGCCGGACAGGATATACATGGCAGCCTGGCCGGCAAAGCCAAGGCCCTGCTCCTCGGAATAGGCCTGCAGATAATCGCCCGTGGGCAGAGCGTCGGCAAAGGTCGGGGTGTCGAGGCCGACCGAAGCCTGCAGACTGTCGTCACCAGCCTCCTGAACGGCGGTCGCGGCGCCCTCAGCGTCCCACTCGCCCCAGGCGTCACCCGTGGCCAGCAGGCCCAGCGGCGTGGCCACGACAAGCACGGCGACCAGGATGAACGTGGGGACCAGCGAGGTCTTCTTGGCGGTTGCGCCCTCGGTCTCAAGCAGGCCGTCGGAAGCCTCGGGGCCGACGATAATGCTCGGCGCCGTCTTCTTGATAAAACCGTAGATGGCGGCCGTCGCTACGCCCTCGACCACGCCGGCAACCAGCATATGTGGGATCAACATGGCCGGAATAGCCACGGACAGCGGGAAGGGGCAGTACAGCGGCGCGCCCGAAGCGTTGGTAAAGAGCATCGGCTGAATACCAAACTCGATTGCCGCGCACAGGGCCGCCAGGCACAGGCCGACCCAGCCGCTTACGATGGCCGAAACCGAGGTGCCCCAGCTTTTGTCGTGCAAACGGCTGTTGAGCGCACGGAACACGATAGCAGCGGCAAACGGCAGCACGAAGGCCATGTTAAAGCAGTTGGCGCCAAAGGACAGGATGCCGCCGTCGCCAAACAGCAGCGCCTGCAGCGCCAGCGCGACCGAGACAGCGATAGCCGCGGCCTCCGGGCCCAGCAACAGCGCGATGAGCGCGCCGCCGACGGCGTGACCAGTGGTGCCGCCGGGCAGCGGCACGTTGAACATCATGAGCAAGAAGGAGAACGCGGCGCAGATGCCCAGGAAAGCCATGTGCTTGCGATCGAGCGTGGCGCGCACCTTCTTGATGCAGTGGACCCAAACGGGCACCATCGCCACCGCCATGACGGCATCGGTCTGCGGGGACAGATAATTATCTGGAATGTGCATGCACGCCTCCCGGTTATCGGCGCACGGAATTGCAACGCCGTTTGAATCACCTTTCCAGTGTTACGTAATGTCAGATTCGTAACACGACGCGGGCTATCATAGCAAAACGGCGCACTGCCGACAAAGCAGCACGCCGTTATGTAATGCGCGTGTCATATATGCAGGCTCAACGGTGCCTTATACCGGGCATAGCAGTCACGTAGGACTCGGCAGCAGCCACCGCTGACCCATACCCCAGCGCAGGACCTAGCCGCGGACCTCGCCGTTTACGCCCTTGCACACCTTGGTGACGATCTTCTGGTGCGCTTTTTCGACCTCTTCGCTGGTGAGCGTGTGGTCGTCGGAGCGATACGTAAGCGCAAAGGCCATGGACTTCTTGCCCGCACCGATACGGATGGGATCGCGGTAGACGTCGAACAGGCGCACGCCCTCGAGCAGCTTGCCGCCGGCGCTGGTAATACGGCGCTCAAGATCCTCGCAGGTCACAGCGTTGTCGACCACGATAGCAAGGTCGTGTTCAACAGCCGGGTACTGCGAGAACTCGCGGTAGTTCTCCTGGTTGCGGGCACCCTTGATCAGCTTGTCCAGATCGAGCTCAAAGGCAACGACAACCTCATCGATGCCCATCGCCTCGCGCGCCTTGGGGTGAATCTCGCCGACCCAGCCCAGCACGGTGCCGCCGGACAGAACCTCGGCCGCACGACCCGGCTGCAAGAAAGCGTAGCCCTCGCCCTCGACGGGACGGAAGCGAACCTTCTCGATGCGCAGCTGGGCGAGCAGTTCCTCGACAATGCCCTTACCAAAGAAGAAGCGCAGCTTGCGGTACTTCATGCTCCAAGACTGCTCGCTCCACTGGCCCGAGAGCACACCCGCCACGGACTTGGTCTCCTTGGGCAGGCTGGCGTTCTCGCGACCGTGGAACAGGCTGCCGACCTCGTACAGATGCACGTTGGGCGTGCCGTGGGCCTCGTTATAGGCCACGGATTGCAGCAGGCCCGGCAGCAGCGAACGACGCATCTCGGTCTGCTCGGCTACCAGCGGGTTCATGAGAACCACGGGGCAGCCGCGGCCCTCGGTGGACATGCCAATCTTCTCCAGGTCGCCCGGGGCGGCAAAGCCAAAGGTCGTGGTCTCGTTGAGGCCACAGGCGCGCAGGATCTCGCCAACCTTGCGGGTAAGCTTCTGCTCGCGCGTCAGACCACCGATGTGGTTCTTGGCAGCCGGAATGGTCGCCGTGACGCGACCCATGCCCCATAGGCGCAGGACCTCCTCGATCAGGTCGATCTCACGCGGCAGGTCGGGACGGAAGCTCGGCGGCGTGACCATAAAGTCCTCGCCGTCGCGCTCGACGGTGCAGCCCAGGCGGGTGAGCGAGCGCTCGATAAAGTCGGGCTCGATGTCGGCACCGCAGATGGCGTGCACGCGGGCCAGGCGCAGCTTGATGCTGTCGATGGTCTTGGGCGCGGGGAACACGTCCACATAGCCGGGGGCGACCTCGCCGCCGGCGATCTCCTCGATAAGCGCGCACGTCACATTGGCGACGTCCACGCAGCCGGTCTCGTCGACCTGGCGCTCAAAGCGGATGGAGGCGTCGGAGATCAGCGACAGGTCACGGCTGGTGTGCGAGGTGCGGCCGGCATTGAAGCAGGCGCTCTCGACCATCACATCGACGGTATCGTCCTCGATCTCGGAATCCATGCCGCCCATGACGCCGGCCAACGCCACAGGGCGC
>CAVHBE010000147.1:3304-4703 GCA_963634045.1 Methanobrevibacter smithii | reverse complement strand
CATCTCGTTTGCCCATTTCGACATAGCCGTTGCTTTCCAGCGTCGCCATGGCCTTGGAAACGCTCGCCTTGGTTACGCCGAGGTACTCCGCAACGTCGATCGAGCGCACGATGCCCTGACGTTCCGACAGAACGTAGATCGATTCGAGATAGTCTTCTCCGGATTCACGTAGGGCCATGGGCCGCCTTTCGCGATGATTGCTAGTTAGCCTTTGGATACTTTTCACAGCTTACTTTACCGCAAAAGTTGCCCATGTCTTACTACTTTGCCTAAAAGCTAGCCGTGTTTCACAAAACGTGCGGGACGAAAACAAAATGGGGACGCCCCGCAAGGAGTGTCCCCAGGTGCCGGCAGATAAGGAACGTCCCCAAGTGCCGAGCCGCAGCTATAACAGTCCAAAGTACTTCGCGGCGTTGTAGATGCCGTCGTCGTCCACGGCAGTCGTCACATA
Source organism: Methanobrevibacter smithii (assembly GCA_963634045.1). Lineage (GTDB taxonomy): Bacteria > Actinomycetota > Coriobacteriia > Coriobacteriales > Coriobacteriaceae > Collinsella. Next base: position 4,252 of record CAVHBE010000147.1, on the reverse strand, counting down.
GGTCGCCGCGGCCTTCACGGTATCCTGCGCGTTGCCCATGGCCACACTTGTGCCCACGGCCGAGAACATCGACAGGTCGTTCTCGCCGTCGCCAAAGGCAATCGCTTCACTCGCGTCGATGCCCAGGCGCTCCAGCGTCGCCGCCACACCCAGGTCCTTGCCGCCGTTGGCCGGAATAATGTCGCAGAACAGGTCGCACCAGCGCGTGGTGAGCGAATGCGACACGGCATCGGTCACGATGTGCTCGTCAACTGGGTCAACAAAGGCACAGAACTGATAGACCGGCGCGTCAAAGGCATGCTCAAACGGCTCCTCGTGGTAGACGATTCCCGCGTTGCTGCCAGCCGTCACCACGCGCTCGGACAGGCGGTTCACAAACGAGTTCTCGCCCTGCATGCACAGTGAGTCGTAGCGCCCCTGCGCCACCTGGTCCACAATCACCGCAACGTCGTCCGGATCGATCGGGCAGCTGCGGTAAACCCCCTCGGAATCAAAACAGTGCTGGCCCGAAAGCGTAATGTACGCATCCCAACCCAAGTCGAACAGCCAATCCGGCATCTGGTAGGTCGGGCGACCCGTGGCGATTACGCACGCAATCCCCTGTTCGTGAAAGCTATCGAGCACCCGCTGCGCCGACGCCGGAATCCGATGGGTCTTAAAGCTCAGCAACGTGCCGTCGATATCGAAAAACGCAGCCTTAATCATCCTCGCCTACTCCTCGCCCTCGAGCTTCTCGCTCGCCTCGAGCCACGCCATCTCCAACTCGTCCATGGCGGCGTGGGCCTCGTCGATCTTTGCCTGCTGCTCGCCCAGCGCCGTGTAATTGGTGGGGTCGACCTGGGTCATCGCGGCCTCGGCCTCCTCCACGCGTGCGCGCTGCGTCTCCATTTTGCGCTCGAGCGAGCTCACCTCGCGGCGGAGCTTCTGGCGTTCGGCGTTGGAAAGGCC
>CAVHBE010000147.1:0-3294 GCA_963634045.1 Methanobrevibacter smithii | reverse complement strand
ACCGCTCGACTTGGGCTTTTCGGCCGCAGCCGCCGCGGCACCGGTGTCAAACGTGCCGGTCTTGGCACTCGGCGCACCCACGGGCTCGCCCTCGGCGGTGGCGTTGCACAGGCGCAGGTACTGGTCGACGCCGCCGGGCATATGCGTCAGGTGACCGTCGATCAGCGCCCACTGCTGGTCGGTCACGCGCTCCATCAAGAAGCGGTCGTGTGTCACCAGGATCAACGTGCCGGGCCAGCCGTCGAGCAGGTCCTCGACAATCGCGAGCATGTCGGTATCCAGGTCGTTGCCGGGCTCGTCCAGGATGAGCACGTTGGGCTCATCCAGGATCGTCAGCAGCAGCGACAGGCGACGGCGCTGGCCGCCCGAAAGATCGCCGATGCGGCTCCAGAGCTGCTGCGTCGTAAATCCCAGGCGCTCGCAGAGCTTCTCGGGCGAAGTCTCCTTGCCGTCGATGACGTAGTACTTCTTATAGTTGCTGAGCACCTCGCGGATCGTGTCGCCCATGTAGGGCTCGAGCTCCTCGAGCTGCTGCGACAGCACGCCAAAGCGTACCGTCTGGCCAATCTTCACGCGGCCGCGCGTGGGCGCAATTTTGCCCTGGATCACATCAAGCAGCGTCGACTTGCCAGCGCCATTCTCACCCAAAAGACCATAGCGGTCGCCCGCACCAATGAGCCAGGTCACATCGGAGAGCACCTGCTTGGGCGCGCCGCCGGCATCCGCATAGCCGGCGTCCACGTCGACCACGTCGATAACCTGCTTGCCTAGGCGGCTCACGGCGAGGCGCTTGAGCTCCAGCTCGTCACGCATGGGCGGCACGTCGGCGATCAGCTCGCGAGCGGCATCAACGCGAAACTTGGGCTTGGTGGAACGCGCCTGGGCGCCGCGGCTCAGCCACGCGAGCTCCTTGCGTGCCATGTTGCGACGGCGCTCCTCGGTAACTGCGGCCATGCGGTCGCGCTCCACGCGCTGCAGGATATATGCGGAGTAACCGCCCTCGAAGGGATCGACCTGGCCGTCGTGGACCTCCCACATACTGGTACAGACCTCGTCCAAGAACCAGCGGTCGTGCGTGACCACGAGCATCGCGCCCTGGCCGCGCTGCCAACGGGCCTTTAAGTGACGCGCGAGCCAGTTGATGGTGCGCATGTCCAGGTGGTTGGTGGGCTCGTCGAGCATGAGCACGTCGTAGTCGCCGATCAGCAGGCGCGCGAGGTCCACGCGACGGCGCTGGCCGCCCGAAAGCTCGCCAACCGTGCCCTCCCAGGGCACATCGCTAATAAGACCGGCGAGAATCTGGCGCGTGCGGGGGCTCGACGCCCACTCGTACTCAGGCGTGTCGCCCACAACGGCATGATGCACGGTATCAGTATCGACCAGGTTGTCCTTTTGACCGAGCAGACCGATCGTCGTGCCGCGGCGGTGCGTCACGCGTCCGTCGTCGGGCTCCAGCGTGCCAGCGAGCACGCTCAGCAGCGTCGACTTGCCGTCGCCGTTTTTACCGACAATACCAATGCGGTCGCCCTCGCCCACGCCGAGCGTCACGCTATCGAAAATATGCTTGGTGGGAAACTCTAGGCTGACGGAATCGCATCCCAAAAGAATCGCCATATGCCCTGCTCCTTCGTAGAAATTCAACGTTGTCCATGATAGCAGCGAAAAGGCAGGCCGCACACGACACAAAAAGGCGGGCCATCTCCCACAAGAGATGACCCGCCTCTCCAATCAGTCCCGCGGCAACCGTGGCCACCGCGGGCCTCAAGCATGTCCCGGACTAGGAGAACATGCCGGTGAGGTAATCATTCAGCCGCTTGTCCTTGGGCCGTTGGAAAATCTCGTCAGTCTCGTCGTACTCGACCATATAGCCCATGTAGAAGAACGCCGTGCGGTTGGACACGCGCGACGCCTGCTCCATGTTGTGCGTCACGATAACGATGGCGCGGTCGGCCACGATCGATGACATGAGGTCCTCGATCGCCAGCGTCGAGATGGGGTCGAGCGCCGAGCAGGGCTCGTCGAACAGAATCACGTCGGGGTTGAGCGCCAGCGTGCGCGCGATGCACAGACGCTGCTGCTGACCGCCCGAAAGCGCATAGGCGCTCTTATCGAGCTTGTCTTTGACCTCGTCCCACAGCGCCGCGCCGCGTAAGCTTTCCTCGACCATGCGGTCGAGCTCGTCACGGTCGGTGATGCCGTGGCGCTTGGGCGCAAACGTGATGTTGTCGCGAATGGACTTGCGGAACGGGTTGGGCTGCTGGAACACCATGCCAATGGAACGGCGCAGCTCGTAGGTGTTTTCGGTCTTGGTGTTCACGTTGCGCCCGCGATAGTTGATCTCGCCCTCCACGCGGCAGCCGCGAATCTCGCGATTCATGAGGTTGAGGCTACGCAAGAAGGTCGACTTACCGCAGCCCGAAGGCCCAATGAGCGCCGTGATCTCGCCCTTGTGGAAGTCGAGCGACGTATTGTGCAGTGCATGGTGGTCGTCATAGTACACGTTGACGTCCTTGGTGGAGAGCACGACCTCGTCGCTCACGGCCTTGCCGCTTACGCGCACGCGCCTCTCGCTCTCCCCCACGCTCGACAGGAAGTCCTGGGTCTCGGACGATGCCGCTTCGGTTGCGGGCGTTGCTTTCATCTCGCTCATTCGGCCGTCATCTTCCTTGCCAGTTGCTTGCCCACAATGCGGGCGATTACGTTAAACAGCAGCACGCAAATCATCAGCAGTGCAGCGGTGCCCCAGACGATCTGCTGGGCCTCGGGCTGCCCTCGCCATAGATCTTGTAGATGTGCACGGCGAGCGACTCGCCGGGACGGAACACGTTCCAAGCGCAGGTGGGGCTCGACAGGTTAAAGCTCAAGAAGTTCAGGCGAACCGGCGAGCTCATACCCGAGGTAAAAAGCAGTGCTGCGGCCTCGCCAAACACGCGACCGGCCGAAAGCACGATGCCCGTCACGATGGCAGGCATGGCCTCGGGGATCAGGATGTGCAGCGTGGCCTCCCAGCGAGTGAGGCCCATGGCCAGGCACGCATCGCGCTGGGCCTGCGGCACGTCCTCGAGCGCCTGCTGGATCACGCGCACCAGGATGGGGATGTTGAACATGGTGAGCGCGACGGCGCCGGAGATGATGGAGTACTTCCAGCCCAGCTGCACCGAGAACACCAGAAAACCGAACATGCCGACGACGATGGAAGGCAGCGAGGACAACGTCTCGATGGCGGTGGAGGCGATGTCGCGGATGGGTCCGTCCGGCGCGTACTCAACCAAAAAGACCGCTCCGCCCAGGCTG
>CAVHBE010000146.1:0-6919 GCA_963634045.1 Methanobrevibacter smithii | reverse complement strand
CTACCTGGTCGTCGACGGCGCGCAGTCGCTGCCGCACATGCCGGTCGATGTGGCCGACCTGGGAGCCGACTTCTTTGCCTTTAGCGCACACAAGGCCATGGGCCCTATGGGCATCGGCGTGCTGTGGGGCAAGATGGACCTGCTCAACGCCATGCCGCCCATGCTCACCGGCGGCGAAATGATCGACTCTGTCACCGAGCAGGACGCCGTCTGGGCGCCCGTCCCCGAGAAGTTCGAGGCCGGCACGCAGGACGCCGCCGGCATCTTCGCCACGGGTGCGGCACTCGACTACCTGGTCAACACCGTGGGTTACGAGAACATCCAGGCCCGCGAGCAGGCACTCGTCCACTACCTGATGGGCGAACTCATGCAGCTCGACTTTGTCCAGATCATCGGCTCCATCTATTGGGACAACCACCACGGCGTTGTGAGCTTTAACGTCAAGGGCATCCACCCGCACGACGTCGCGAGCATCATGGACATGGACGGCGTCTGCATCCGCGCCGGTCACCACTGCGCGCAGCCGCTGCTTACCTGGCTGGGCGTCGAGAACCTTGCCTGCTGCCGCGCCAGCGTGGCCTTCTACAACGACAAGGCCGACATTGACAAGTTCATCGCCGGCCTGCATCACGTTTGGAGCACGTTCAATGGGTAATCTGTACACCTCCACCACATTTATGGAGCACAACTCGCACCCCGACTACAAGTACGAGATGGATGCTCCCACGCACGAGCACGACGGCATCAACCCCAGCTGCGGAGACGAGCTCACTCTGCAGCTGCGTGTCGAGAACAACGTGATCGAGGAGGCCTCCTTTACCGGCCACGGCTGCGCCATCAGCCAGGCCAGCGCCGACATCATGGCCGACCTCATCACCGGCGAGACCGTCGAGGAAGCTCACCGCCTGGCAGAGCTCTTCCTCGCCATGATCCGCGGCGAGCAGCTCTCCGAGGAAGACCTGGAAGACCTGGACGAAGCCGCCCAGCTCCAGGACATCTCGCACATGCCCGCCCGCGTCAAATGCGCCGAGCTCGCCTGGCGCACCCTCGACGGCATGCTCGAGGGGCAAGCTAACCAGTAGTTTATGCCCCGAATCCAAGGTTTTTGATTGCCGAGCCGCCCGATACGGGCGGCTCTGTTTTTACCTAATGAGCGCGAACGCACAAAGTCCGCGCGTCCGGCGCCCCGTCTGACATTTGCCACACAGCCAGACGCGAGCACGGGCGTTTTCCACAGCACCAAAGGCCTGCGGCAGGGCCCCGGGCCCGCCAAGCAATGCGCCAAGCCCCGTTCTGCGAAGCTCCGACTCGCTTCGCGCCTGCCGCAGACGGGTCCCATAGGGAGCGGCGTGCATTTTTGCGAGTATTCAGCACGCCAAGCTGTGTGTATACGCATCGAAAGCGTTAATCAACGTCTTTAGGCGCATATATATTGTGCTTTAGAACAATCATCGCGGTCTGACGGGACGCAGGCACGCGCTTCGGGGGCGCAACGGCGGGAATCAATAGCTTCGGGACCCGTATGTTGCAAGATTGCGGCGGTGCCGACAGCAACACGATGCTGAAAACTCCGTTTTTTGCACGGCGCAGACGGGGGTAGGCACGGGCAAACCCGGACCGAGCCGTTATTTTATGCAAGATGGCGATTTTTCTATGCATATTAAGAAGTGCAGTTACCGTACCAAGCTTTTAGAACAATGGTTGTGGCATATGGGCGACCCCAGCTGCGGTGCACAGGCAGTCCTACGCCACGTTTCGGCCAGTCTGCACCGCCGTTCGTGCACAGGCACGCACGATACGAGAAACGGTACTTTTGCCAATCCCCGTATATCGCTCAATCTGACGCACCGTAAAACCGGCATCGTGCAATCCAAGAATGACGATATTGCGCTGCGCCGACGGCGCGGCTTTAACCCCGTGGAGCGGAACCCCGAGGCTCTTCGCCATCTTGTCGGCAAAGGCGTGGCGTTCCCACTCCGTCTCTTTCATATCGCCCAGCGCTGGCTCGCCGCCGTCGGGCGTCGAAAGCGAATGGGTAATAAAGCCCTCGGCAGAACCAAAAAGCTCAAGCACGCAAGAAGGATCAGAAAATCCCCTCGCGACATCAGTCGCGTCACCGTCGTAAGCGCGCAAATGCTCGGCAAAGCTGCTCCAGGGATAACGCTCGATTAAGCTGATGCCAGCCTCCTGCGGATCGGCGTGTACGGAACGAATAGCCTACATCACCTGCCAGTCGGTATCGAGCGAACGCCGGTCAAAACGGTTCTGGAACAGATGGCCTGTGCGCCCCGTGCGTTTATTGAACCGCCGCGCGTACGTCAAAAGCAACCGGTGCATCGCCGCGCTCATCCTGTCCTCGTAATCTGCAAGCACCAAATGCACGTGAGTGCCCATAAGACACCAGGCGATAACCGTCAAGCCCTCCTCGCGGCAGCACTCGCGCATCAGCTCCAAAAACTCCCATCGGTCTTCATCGCCCTCAAAGATGAGCTGCTTGCCCGTACCGCGGGCACAGACATGGTAAAAGCCGGTAACCGTTCTCCAAACGCGCTGCATGGCGCTCCCTTCGCCGGGATCTGCTTACCATCCAATACAGCACGATTGAAGCGTGCCATCAAAACATTCACGCAAAACAATACACTCGCGCGGCCAAAGGCAGCAAACAGGCGGCGAACGGCACCGTTGCAACAGGTCAACCACTGCAACGCTTGCAAGAGCGGACCAAAAGCTTGCCCAAGACGGACCCCCTCTACGGAAGTTCATGACCACAGAACATAGAGTTAAACCGTTTCAATTAAAACTTCAGGACTTCTCGCTACGAAAACTGAGCCGTTCGCCGAATATTCCGTGCATTTCGCGGTATTATAGGGGCTGCATGTCATGTCCCTTTCGAAGGGTCGCCCGGCAATCGCCAGCCACGACCCCCAGACGGGACGCCAACACGATAGAGAGGAGAGGCATGCAGTACTCACAGGAAGTGGAGAACATGTGCCCCGTTGCCAAGGGTGCATACCACGGCCCCGCACCCATCCCCGAGGAGGGCAAGTGGGTCCAGGCTAAGGAGATTTCCGACATCTCCGGTCTTACGCACGGTGTGGGTTGGTGCGCACCTCAGCAGGGCGCCTGCAAGCTCACGCTGAACGTCAAGGACGGCATCATCGAGGAGGCCCTCGTTGAGACCATCGGCTGCTCGGGCATGACCCACTCTGCCGCCATGGCTTCCGAGATTCTTCCCGGTAAGACCATCCTCGAGGCCCTCAACACCGACCTCGTCTGCGACGCCATCAACGTTGCTATGCGCGAGATCTTCCTGCAGATCGTTTACGGCCGCAGCCAGACCGCGTTCTCCGAGGGCGGCCTGCCCGTGGGCGCCTCCCTCGACGACCTCGGCAAGGGCCTTCGCTCTCAGGTCGGCACCATGTTCGGCACCAAGGCCAAGGGCGCTCGTTACCTCGAGCTCGCTCAGGGCTACGTCACCCGCATGGCTCTCAACGACAAGAACGAGATCATCGCATTCGAGTTCCTGAACCTCGGCAAGTTCACCGACGCCGTTAAGGCCGGCAAGACCCCCGAGGAGGCCATCGCTGGCGCTATGGGCCACTATGGTCAGTGGGAGAACGCTGCCAAGTACATCGACCCGCGCACCGACGAGGAGACTCACTCCGTCGCCAGCGTGTTCCCGGTTCACGAGTAGAAAGGGAGGGAAATAACTATGACTGTTACGTTCGAAGGTTACGAGCGCCGCGCTGACAAGATCAACAAGTGCCTCGCCGACAACGGCATCGCCTCCCTCGAGGAAGCTCTGCAGATCTGCGCCGGCAAGGGCTTCAACCCGCGTGAGATCGTCAACAACACCCAGTCCATCGCCTTCCAGAATGCCGAGTGGGCCTACACCCTCGGTTGCGCTCTCGCTGTCAAGCGTGGCGCCAAGTCCGCTTCTGAGGCTGCCGCCATCATCGGCGAGGGCATCCAGGCCTTCACCGTTCCCGGCTCCGTCGCCGAGGACCGCAAGGTCGGTCTGGGCCACGGCAACCTGGGCGCTATGCTGCTCTCCGACGACACCGAGTGCTTCGCCTTCCTGGCCGGTCACGAGTCCTTCGCTGCCGCTGAGGGTGCTATCGGCCTGGCTCTGAACGCCAACAAGGCTCGCAAGAAGCCGCTGCGCGTCATCCTCAACGGTCTGGGCAAGGACGCTGCTCAGATCATCGCCCGCATCAACGGCTTCACCTACGTGAAGACCCAGTTCGACTACTTCACGGGCGAGCTCAAGGTCGTCGAGACCATCCCCTACTCCGATGGTCCCCGCGCCGCCGTTAACTGCTACGGCGCCGACGACGTCCGCGAGGGCGTTGCCATCATGTGGCACGAGAACGTCGACATCTCGATCACCGGTAACTCCACCAACCCCACGCGCTTCCAGCACCCCGTCGCTGGCACCTACAAGAAGGAGCGCCTCGAGGCTGGCAAGAAGTACTTCTCCGTCGCTTCTGGTGGCGGCACTGGCCGTACCCTGCACCCGGACAACATGGGCGCCGGCCCTGCCTCTTACGGCATGACCGACACCATGGGCCGCATGCACTCCGACGCCCAGTTCGCCGGTTCTTCCTCCGTGCCTGCGCACGTCGACATGATGGGTCTCATCGGCATGGGCAACAACCCCATGGTCGGTGCCACCGTCGCCTGCGCTGTCGCCGTCGAGGAGGCCCTCAAGGCCTAATCGCGCCCGCGCGATGCTCATATAGTTGAGCTTTGGAGCCGCTACCCTTCGAGGTAGCGGCTCTTTTTGTTTGCCCCGTCTCAAATTGGTTACTCTTATTAGAAGGTCCGATGTATCAGTTGCGGTGAAATACGGACTGAATTGCATCCATACAGGCCAAAACAGTCCGTATTCCACCGCAACTTATCAAATAGGCCGACCGAAGTGGCCGAGTCCATCTGACGCCCACCTGCCATATTTACCCTTTACCGATTTGCCGAGTCTTTGCGGCCCCATTGCCGATCACCCGTGCGACAATGCGCCGGACGAGAAAGGAATACGATGGAATCGACTGATGTACTGGTAATTGGATCTGGCATTGCGGGCCTTTGTGCCGCCATCGAAGCGGCACACACGGGTACAGCCGTCACTGTGGCAAGCGCCGGCAAGACCATGAGTGGATCGAGCTTCTTCCCGGGTACCTGGGGCCTCGGCCTCATCGGTCCCGTCGACGAAGACGACGAGCAGGACCTCATCGACACCATCTTGGCCGTCAGCGGCGGCGTTGCCGACCCCGAACTCGTCCAAACGTTCGTCCACTGCATTCCCCAAGCGATTGACTGGCTCGAACAGGATCTGGGCGTAGAACTCCAGCACCCGCAAAGCGCTGAGAGCGCTCAGCAAAATCAGTTTATCCCCTGCTTTGACCACAAGACGCGCATGTGGCGCGGCCTCACCCGCAAGCCCCTTGAGGACGCTCTGACGACCTGGATCGAGTCGCTCGGCATTCGCCTGCTCCCCCGCCATGAGCTTATCGACCTTGTTGAGGACACGAACGGCAGAATAACCGGAACCGCACTCTACGACCTTACCGAAAATCGAATCGTGCCCTTTGCTGCCAAGGCCACGATCATCGCAGCCGGTGGCACAGGCGGCCTGTTCGAGCGCAGCCTTACGTCGGCTGATGTACTCAGCTCCTCGCAGGCCATCGCACTGGCGCACGGCGCATCGCTTACTAATATAGAGTTCATGCAGATGATGCCCGGCTTCATCGAGCCCAGGCGTAACTTGGTCTTCAACGAGAAAACCTGGCGCTACGTACATGTAGACCAGCCGGTAGATATTGCCGACGACAAGCTGGACGACCTGCTCGAGCAGCGCTCTGGATATGGTCCCTTCACGTCACGCTTGGCCTCCCGTGCTATCGATCTCGTCATCGATCAGGCAGGTGCCGAAGGCCTGGCACTCCATTACGACTTCCCCTGCGAGGATGTCCCAGAGTTTGTGCAGACCTTTGCCACCTGGCTGCAAGACGAGCACGGCATCGCCCCGACTGACGAGATGCGCGTTGCGATGTATGCCCATGCCGCTAACGGCGGCATCAAGATCGATAAGACCGCGTACACGGGCGTTGAGGGCCTCTACGCTTGCGGCGAGGCGACAGGCGGCATGCACGGCGCCGACCGCATTGGTGGCTTATCAAGTGCCAACGGCATCGTATTCGGGCGCATCGCAGGCGCATCGGCAGCCCTTGCAGCGCAGAAAGAGCCTGAGACAGCCCTGAAGGCGGATATCACCCTCCCCCAGTACGGCATTGCCACAACAGATGCCGAACGCCTGACACACAGCCTTAGGCACACGATGAGCACCTTTTGCATGATCAACAGGACCGAAACAGGCCTATCCGAGGCACTACACGAGCTTGAGGGCTTGAAGACGGAGGCAACGACCTTGAGCACACAGAAAGCCCAGGACAGCGAAGTCGCAGCCCTCGCCCGCCTGCAATCGCAGATTCAGCTGGCACAGGAAATGGTCAAAGCCATGCGCAAGCGAACCGAAAGTCTCGGGTCGCACTATCGAGCGGATTAAACCGGACACCTATCTAAAGCAGAACACAACCAATCGATATCCATGGGCCCCGTGAGCTCGAAGCAGCACGGGGCCCATTCGTGTCCGCACGACAGCGTATCCTTATTCTGAATACAGAGCGGACAAAGCCCGCATAGAAAATAGACCAGCGAGGAGGAGATATGGACAGTAGAGATATCGAGAAGTGGCGTATCGAACTTGATAGCTACGCCAATGTGGAAGACGGCGTTGAGTATTGGCTCGCACGCGATTTAATGGAACCCATGGGGTACACTCGATGGGAGAACTTCGCCGAAGTTGATCGCGTCGAAAATGTTGGTGTAAGGGTGACACCCTAGCGCCCGTTTAACGAAA
>CAVHBE010000145.1:3168-7412 GCA_963634045.1 Methanobrevibacter smithii | reverse complement strand
GCCCTTGAGCGGGGAGGGGGTGATGCGGGCTAGCATGCGGATGCGTCTCCCTTCTGGCCGAGGCCCTCGGCAATGAGTTCGTGGAAAGTGGAAAGCGGCGTGCGGTCGATGCTGCAGCGGCCAATGCCGTGCGGAATCACCAGGTCGATGGTGTCGCCCGCGCGCTTCTTGTCGTGGAGCGCCTCGGCAAAGACGGCGTCGGCATCTAGATCGCAGCGGGTCTTGAGGCCATGGCGGGCGCAGAGCTCCTCAATACGACCGGGCAGTGCAGCATCGCAAACGCCGTGCAGGGCCGCGGCGCGCGTGATGATGCCCATGCCGATCGACACGCAGTTGCCGTGTCCGAGTTCAAAGTGCTCGCAGGCCTCGACGGCGTGTCCGGCGCTGTGTCCAAAGTTGAGGAGCTTGCGCTGGTTGGTTTCGCGCTCGTCGGCGACGACCACGGCGCGCTTGATGTCGATATTGCGGGCGATGATGAGCGCTACGCGGGCCACATCGCGGTTGAGTAGCTCAAGCGTAAGCGGGGTCTTCTCCAGTTCGGCGAAAAGCTCCGGGTCGGCGATCACGGCGTGTTTCACAATCTCGCCGCAGCCGTCGGCGAACTGCTCGGGCGTGAGGGTGGCCAGGCACCCCACGTCGGCGATAACCACGCTCGGCTGCCAAAAGGCGCCGGCCAAGTTCTTGCCGGCAGCCAGGTCGATGGCGGTCTTGCCGCCCACCGACGAATCCACCATGGCGAGCAGACTCGTCGGGATCTGCACAAACTTGCAGCCGCGCATGTAGGTGGCGGCCACAAAGCCCGCCACGTCGCCCACGACGCCGCCGCCGAGTGCCACGATCACGTCGGAGCGCGAAAGCTCGTGCTCGGCCACAAACTCCAAAATGGCAATATAGGTTTCGGCGCGCTTATGGGCCTCGCCGGCCTCGAAGGTGCAGATGCTCACCTCGTAGCCTGACGCCTCCAGGCTCTGCTTAACGGGCATCTGGTAGAGCGCCCACGTTGGTGTCCGTCACGATGACGGCCTTGGTACCGCCGGCAGTGGCGCGCACGAGCGGTCCCGCCTGCTCCAGCAAAAACGTGCCAACATGCACCTGGTAGGGGCGTGCAGTGTCGATATCGATGGTAATCGCCATAAGCTTCGGTCCTTTCGACCTGGCGTGATAGGTGGTCTAGTGGGAGGTCTCGTCGTCGAGCGCGCGCTTAATGCGGTCGCCCTCGGCAAGGAGATTCTCCAGATAGCGCTGGTCGCGGTCCTTGAGCGCACGGCTGTAGGCGCCGAGCGAGTCGATCAGGTGGTCGATCTCGAAGGCAAGCGCGTCGGCGTCGTCGATCATGAGCTCGGACCACATTTGCGGGTTGAGGTGCGCCACGCGGGTGAGATCGCGGTAGCTACCGGCCGAAAAACCGTGGTGGACCTGGGCGGTCGGGCTCTTTACGTAGGCGTTGGACACCACGTGCGCAAGCTGGCTCGTGAAGGCGATGACGCGGTCGTGCTCGGCGGCGCTGGTCACGGTGAACTTGCCAAAGCCCAAGGGGCGCACCATCTCGCGCACCTGGCCCAAAAGCTCCAGTTTGAGCGCATCGTCCACCGCGGGCGGCACGAGCACGAGTGGCGCGCCCTGGAACAGGTCGGCGCGGGAGTGTGCGTAGCCCGAGTACTGCGTGCCCGCCATGGGGTGTGCGCCCACAAAGTAAAAGCCGTGCTTACGGGCAAGCTCAAAGGCACGTTCGCACACGATGCCCTTGACGCCCACGGTGTCGATCACCACGGGGCCCATGATGGCCTCGGTATCAGTGGCGTCGGCGAGTGCCTGGGCATGCGCCTCGAGCCACTCGATGCAGGCCTCGGGGTAGCAAGCCAGGACGATGATGTCGCATTCGCCGAGTGTCTTGTCGTTGAGCTCTCCGGCGACAGTGCCCATGCTGGCGGCCGTCATGACGTCGTCATCGGGGTCCCAGGCCAGCACACGGACGCCCGCCTGCGCATAGCCGCGGGCAAAGCTGCCGCCGATGAGGCCAAGGCCGACGATGCCGGCGCATTTGGGACCGCCCTGGTTAACGCGCGCGTTTCTCACCGTACCCATGGGCTACTCCATGGTCTCTTGGCAGACGACCTCGCGGATGGCGCGAATGCGGCGCATGGTGTCGTCGAACTGGTCGGGGGTGAGGGCCTGAGCGCCGTCGGACCATGCGCGGCTGGGCTCGTCGTGGACCTCGATCTCCAGGCCGTTGGCACCGCAGGCGGTCGCCGCGAGCGCCATGGGCTCAACGTAGCGGGTGTAGCCGGTGGCGTGGCTGGGGTCGGCGACGACGGGCAGGTGCGACAGGTGGTGCAGCACCGGCACGGCGTTGAGGTCGAAGGTGTTGCGGGTGCGGGTCTCGAAGGTGCGGATGCCGCGCTCGCACAGGATGACGTTGTCGTTGCCCTCGCTCATGATGTACTCGGCTGCCATAAGCAGCTCGTCGATCGTGCCGGACATGCCGCGCTTGAGCAGGATCGGGGTCTGGGTCTTGCCGACCTCCTTGAGCAGGGGGAAGTTCTGGGCGTTGCGGGCGCCGATTTGCATGACGTCAATCTTCTTGTCAAGGAAGACCTGCACGTCGCGTGGGTCCATGATCTCGGTGACGATCGGCATGTCGAGCTCGGCGGATGCCTCGCACAGCAGGTCCAGGCCGGCGGGGCCCATGCCCTGGTAGGCGTAGGGGGAGGTGCGGGGCTTGTAGGCACCGCCGCGCAGCATCGTGGCGCCGGCGGCCTTCACGCGGCGTGCGATGCGGATGAGGTTCTCGCCCTCGACGGAGCAGGGGCCGGCGATGACTTGGAACTGGTCGCCGCCGATCTTGACGCCGTGGCCGCAGTCGATGACGGAGTCCTCGGGGTGGAACTTGCGGTTGGCGCGCTTGAACGGCTCGGAGACGCGCTGCACGCGCTCGACGACATCCATGGACTCGAGCAGGAACGGGTCGATCTTGGTCGTATCGCCCACCAGGCCGATGATCGTCTCGTTCTCGCCGCGCGAGACATCGGTCTTCAGACCCTTTTTCTCAATCCAGCTGACGATATGGCTTACGGCCTCGTCGCTGGCGCTCTGCTTTAAAATTGCAATCATGGTGTGCCTCTCACCTCGATGGATAACTTTTGCAAAAACGGCCCGCATCGCGAGCCGTGTATATGGTGCATGTGAGTTTATACTATCTGACTCGCTTTTGCCTTCTAAAGTGGGCCGTTGCGCCTCGTCTCCCACGGAATTGCAAAGCTTTTTCTTTTCTTTTGTTAGCCCATGACGCACTTGGGTATAATGCCAAACGTTGGCCCTATTAGCTCAGGGGATTAGAGCGTCTGCCTCCGGAGCAGAAGGCCGTTGGTTCGAATCCAACATGGGGCACCATCGAACGTAAGACCGTTCGAACCTCGCATGGTCCGGGCGGTTTTTCTTATACCGACGCGACGTGATGGGACGTGGTATGGCAGCAACGGATATCGAGCGCGGACTCTCGACCGCCGAGGTCGAGGAGCGCATCGCCGCCGGTAAGATCAACCGCAACATGGAGTGCAAGACCAAGTCGGTCAAAGAGCTCATCATCGAGAACCTCTGCACGCTGTTCAATTTGATCAACGTGATCTTGGCGTTCCTGGTCATTTTGACCGGTTCGTTTAAGAATCTGACGTTCCTGTTCGTGGTGTTCCTCAATACCGCCATTGGCGTCATTCAGTCCATGCGTTCCAAGAAGATGGTCGATAAGCTCACGCTACTGACCTCCAAGAAGGCCATCGCGGTGCGCGACGGCGTCGAGGTGGAGCTCGACCTGGACCAGATCGTGCTCGACGACATCATCCGCCTGGGGCGCGGCGACCAGATTCCCGCTGATGCCGTGGTGGTTTCGGGCGAGGCTCTCGTGAACGAGAGCTTGCTGACGGGCGAGAGCGACCTTATCAAGAAACAGCCCGGTTCCGAGCTCATGAGCGGCAGCTTTATCGACTCGGGCCTGCTGCGCGCCCGCGTGATCCATGTCGGCGCCGACAACTACGTGGCTAAGATCAATAACGAGGCCAAATACGTCAAAAAGGTTAATTCCGAGATCATGAACGCGCTTAACGCCATCGTGCGCTTTGCGAGCATCATCATGATCCCGCTCGGTTTGGCGTTGTTTGCCTCGAGTGTGAGCGAGCTGTGGGATGCCGCGGGAACCCCGGGTGATAGCGCGCTTTCGTGGTGCTTCTCCGAGTTGTTGGCTGGTCATG
>CAVHBE010000145.1:865-3158 GCA_963634045.1 Methanobrevibacter smithii | reverse complement strand
GTCATGTGCCTTCGTCGGCGCTGCTGTCCACGGTGGGCTCCCTGCTGGGCATGATCCCCCAAGGCCTGGTACTGCTGACCTCGTCGGTGCTCGCCATCGCCACGGTGCGCCTGGCCCGCCGCAAGGTGCTGGCACAGCAGCTCTACTGCATCGAGACGCTCGCTCGCGTTGACGTGCTGTGCCTGGACAAGACGGGCACCATCACGTCGGGCCGCATGGAGGTCGAGGGCACGTATCCGCTGCCGGTTGAGGGCGTGAGCCTAGGCGCCGGCTCGGACGAGGCGGCCGTTCCCGTCGATACCACGGTACTCGATTTTGCGCTGGCTAACGTCGCGCGTGCGACTTCGGCCGATGCCAACGAGACCTGCCAGGCGCTGCTCAACTATTACGCCGATCGCCCGGTCGAGGTGTCTGAGCCGCTGTCGGTCATTCCATTCTCGTCGTCTAAAAAATGGAGTGGCGCTTCGTTTGCGCAGGGCTCCTATGTGATGGGTGCGGCGCAGTTTGTGCTCTCTGATCGTGTTTTTGCCCAGGTCGAGAACCGTGTTGCCGAGCTTGCCGATACCTGCCGCGTGCTCGTGGTGGCGCGCGTGGACGGCTTTACACCCGATGGCGATATGGTGGGCGAGGCCGAGCCCGTGGGCTTTGTGACCATCCGCGACGAGATTCGTACCTCGGCGGCCGAGACTATTGGCTACTTTAACGAGCAGGGTGTGACCCTCAACGTGATCAGTGGCGACGACCCGCGTACGGTGTCGTCGATCGCGCGCGTGGTGGGCGTGCCGGGGGCGGACGCTTATGTGGACGCCACGACGCTCGATACGCCGGCCAAGCTCGATGCCGCAGTGGACCGCTACCATGTCTTTGGTCGTGTGACCCCGCAGCAGAAGCGCGAGCTCGTGCAGGCGCTCAAGCGCCGCGAGCACACCGTGGCCATGACGGGCGACGGCGTCAACGACGTGCTGGCGCTCAAGGAGGCCGACTGCTCCGTGGCCATGGCGGCTGGCTCCGATGCCGCACGTAACGTGGCCGAGATCGTACTCGTCGACAACGACTTTGCCTCGATGCCCGCCGTGGTGGCCGAGGGCCGTCGCTCCATCAACAACCTGCAGCGTTCGGCCTCGCTGTTCCTGACCAAGACGCTGTTCTCGATGGGCCTGGCGGCGCTGTGCATTGCACTGCCGCCGTACCCCTTCGAGCCCATCCAGATGACACTCATCAACTTCTTCTGCATCGGCGCGCCGGGCTTTGTGCTGGGTTTGGAGCCCAACAATGCTCGCGTGAAGGGGTCATTTTTGACTAACGTACTCAAGCGTGCGCTGCCGACGTCGATTGCAGTCATTTTGGCTGCGGCGCTCGATATCTTTGTGGCGCGCGTGTTTGGCTTTAGCCAGCTCACGCTGTCTACGATGTGCCTGCTTACGTCGTGCGCGGCGAGCGTCAGCCTGATCTGGGGCATCTCGCAGCCTCTCACGCCCTTACGTGTGGTGCTTTTTGTGTTTGTAGTCGCCGGCATCCTGGTGGGCGTTATCGGATTCCCGGAGCTGCTGTCTATTGCCAACCTGTCGATAGGCCAGATGGTTATCTTGGCTGTCATCGTGATCTTTACCTGCTCGGTGTACTTTAAGCTCGCCACGATGATGGATTCGCTCAAGCCGCGTCGTCGTCATGCCGCAACTGGTTTTGGCCGTGGTGTGCGCGTCCACCTGGGTCGCGGTGGCGGCAAGGTGAGCTCGACGGGTTCGACGGCCGAGCGTTTTGCCAAGCGCGTCGCCGCCGACATGGCGCAGCGCCGCGAAGATCGCACCGCTCGCGAGGCCGAGGCCCGTGCACTCGAGGGCGTGGCCCAGGCCCAGCCCAAGAAAAAGAAGAATACCGGAGCCAGGCGCTCTCGCGTGACCAAGTCCGCCCAAGGCATCAAAGTCTCGATGCCAAGCAAAAAGAAGAAGTAGCTAGCGCCCTGCCGATGTTGAATTGGTGCCTTGTTCCTGTGGGGCCGTGGCGATGTTATGCTCTAACCTCGATTGTTTGAATTGCTTCGAAAAGAGGATGCCGTGATCTGCCCGCATTGCCTTAAGACTATCGAGGACGGCGCCTCGTTCTGCCCCTACTGCAACGCCTATGTGGGTCCGGGCGATGGTCCCGAGCACACCGAGTTCGTGTTCTGTGAGGGCTGCGGTGCCCGTCTTTCTCCACATGATCGTACGTGCCCCAAATGCGGACGCCCCGCTCCGGGTATCCTCTCCGAGGACGCGGCCGCATCCGACCTGGCAGCGGGCCGCACGGCGGGCTT
>CAVHBE010000145.1:0-855 GCA_963634045.1 Methanobrevibacter smithii | reverse complement strand
CCTCATGCGCCGGCCTCTGCCGCTGCGGTGCTTTCGGACGCCGTCGACCCCAATGAGACCTGCGTGCTGCCGGCTTTCGATAAGGATTTCGGTATTCCCAAGGTCGATATTCCCACGCCCGTTTCCCTGCATGACGATGCTCAAAAACCCAAGCGTAAGGTGCATCCCGACGAGGACGCCTATCACAAGCACAAGCGTCATATCCCCAAGCCGCTCATCGTCATCGCGGTCCTTGCCGTCCTTTGCGGCGGTGCCTATTGGTTCGTGACGGCCGATCCCATGGGTGTCATGCCTGGCTTCTATGACCAGTTTGGCCAGGCTGCGCAGACCACCTTCCCCACGCGCCAAAAGGGCGAGGCGACTGTGGACGATACCAAGCAGGACGATTCTGCCGAGGTGGTCCAGGAAGAAACCGTGCTGACCGATGATCAGCTCTATACCAGGCTCGACAGCCTGTATCAGACCATTGTGTCGTACAACAATGATCAGATCGGCGAGGTCATCGATTCCTTTAACAACGGTTATCTCCGAACGCCGCTGTCCACCCGTCAGGAGCTGTCGCAGAGTGCCTACGCCCTGCGCGACCAGATCAAAAAGACGCAAGATGAGCTTAACAACCTTAAGTATCAGGACGATACGGTCTATGCGGATGACATCGCCCACTTAAAGCAGCTTGCCGAGTGGATGCATGAGCGCGTCGACGTGATCTGCCAGAGCTGGGATATCTCGCTGGCCATTCCCGATGGCGAGTCGATGAGTTCCCACCAAAGCGAGATCCTGGCGCCCATCGCGCAGAGCGGCAACAGCGCGCTGAACCAGTACGACGCCAATGTGGGCTCCTGGAAGCCGCAGCAG
>CAVHBE010000144.1:3526-6660 GCA_963634045.1 Methanobrevibacter smithii | reverse complement strand
GTGCCAAAATCGACGGCGCCGATGTCTCGGTGTTCTTTACCGACAACATGGGCACCAAGGGCCTGCTGAGCTCCTTTGTCGCCGCATTTGCCACGGTCAACATCTATGCCTTCTGCATTAAGCGAGACATCACCATCAAGCTGCCCAAAGAAGTCCCCGGCGCCATCGCCCAGAACTTCCGCGACATCTTCGCCTTCAGCTTCTCCATCCTGTTTGTCGCCGTCATCGACGTTATCTGCCGCACCTGCTTGGCCGTCCCGTTTGCCAACGTCATCTCCACGCTGGTGAGCCCGCTGTTCGCCGCTGCCGATTCCTACGCCGGCCTCGCCCTCATCTGGTTCATGATCCCGCTGTTCTGGTTCATGGGCATCCACGGCCCCTCGGTCGTTAAGCCTGCCCTCAACGCCGCGCTGTTTGGCAACATCACCACCAACCTCGCCACGCTGCAGGCCGGCGGTCACCCCGCCCTCGCCCTGACCGAAAACTTCGGTAACTACATCGGCGAACTCGGCGGCACCGGCGCCACGTTCATTGTCCCGATCATCTTCCTGCTCTTTATGCGCTCCAAGCAGCTCAAGGCCGTCGGCAAAGCCTCTGTCGTGCCCGTGATGTTCGCCGTCAACGAGCCGCTGCTGTTCGCCGCGCCCATCATCCTCAACCCGTACTTCCTGATCCCGTTCCTGTTTGCCCCCGTGGCCAACGTCCTCATTGGTAAGTTCTTCATCGACTTTTTGGGCATGAACGGCTTTATCTATGCCATGCCGTGGGCACTCCCCGGACCGATCGGCACCTTCATCGACACCAACTTCCAGCCGATCTCTCTGGTCCTGGTTGTCGTCCTGCTGGTCGTTGACTTCTTGATCTACTACCCGTTCTGCAAGGCCTACGACAACGTCCTGTGCAAGCAGGAGGCCGAGACCCTGGCCGAAGAAGAGGCCGAGGAGACCAAGGCCGTCAAGACCGCTGCCGCCCCCGCCGTTGAGGCTCCTGTTGTCGAGACCGCTTCTGCCACTGAGGCCTCCGCAGCTCCGTCCGCCCTTAAGGGCAAGGATCTGAGGGTTCTGGTTCTGTGCGCTGGCGCCGGCACCTCTGCACTGCTCGCCAACGCGCTTAAGGAAGGCGCCGACGAGCTGGGCATTGACATTACCGCCAACGCCGGTGCCTACGGCAGCCACTACGCCATCATGGACCAGTACAACGTCATCGTCCTGGCTCCGCAGGTTCGCACCTATTACAACGAGATGAAGGCCGACACCGACCGCCTGGGCATCACGCTGCTGTCGCCCAAGGGCAAACAGTACATCGACCTCACTAAGGATCCCAAGGGTGCCGTCGCCTGGATCGAGGAAAACCTCGAGGCATAAGACGCTGACACCACCTGCCGCTTGCAGACAATAAATGGCCCGTGCATCGATGTGTGATGCGCGGGCCATTTTGTTTAGACCGCACCCGTCCTCCTGTTCATCTCAATCTGTAACATCTAGCCGAGTTTTTCGGTCCTAGCTGTTACAGATCGAGACAAACAGAACGCCCGAGCAGAAATAACTCAATCTGTAATATTTAGCTGAGTTTTTCGGTCCTAACTGTTACAGATTGAGACGAACGGGCCGAAAAACCCTACGCCCGCAGGTCCTTTACGCTGGAACGTTCGACCAACACGCCCGAGACGAGCGTACGACTTCTGGAGCTCGGGGCTTCCAGACCTGCGACGACCTCGTTAAGCGCACGGATGCCCAGCTCGCGGTGGCGAAACTTCACCGACGTCAGAATCGAGTTGGGAATCGTCTTGTAGAGCTCATCGTCGAAGCCGATCACGGACACGTCGTCGGGCACACTGAGCCCTTTGTCACGTAGAGCCATCATCACGCCGTTTGCCATGCAGTCGTTAGCGGCGAGGACCGCCGTGCAATCGGGTTTATCGGCAAGCGCAAGGCCTGCGGCATAGCCACTATCCGCATTCCAATCGCCTTGCAGAGGCTCGGGCGGCTCAATGCCACGCGCCTCGAGCGCCGCACGCCAACCTTTCATACGGCACTGGCTCGACAGCGACTCTTTCTTACCAGAGACGAAGTACACGTTTTTATGCCCGCGATTCAAGAAGTACTCGCACGCCATGCGCGCGCCGCCCTCTTGGTCGTCACTGACGGTGGAGCAGGTAGGATGTTCCATCGGTGTGATAATCACCGTCTTGAGGTCCTTCGGTGCCTCAAACGTATCGAAATCGTCGACCATCTGACGCAGGTTGAAGATCATGCCATCAACAGGCAGCCGCGACATCCTGCGCGCCGCATCGGCAAGGGTCATCTTCTCCGCTGCGCACTTCTTAATCATCGTGAGCGCAAAGCCGCGTTCTTCGGCGGCATCGGCGATACCGTCAATCATGTCCACGGCACCGCCCGACAAGTGGAACATCACCACGCCGATGCACCCGTAACGGCCCAACTTGAGTGAACGCGCGGCAAAGTTGGCTCGAAACCCGAGCGCCTCCATTGCGGAATGGACCTTATCGCGTGTCGACTCTCGCACGCTATCGGGCTCGTTGATCACGCGCGAAACCGTCTTGAGAGAAACACCAGCGGCAGTCGCCACATCATTCATTGAGACATTTTTCTTGTCCATCGTTGCCACTGCTTCTCCACTCGGTTCTCTATCGCTTGCTTTTTGCGTTCTAGCATACACTACCTGCCTGACTGATAAATCAAACGTTTACCGGACAATATCGACCGCTCACCCGTATATCCTTGTTGCTCTTCCAAAAATGTCTTACGTTGTCATTAACGAAATGACAACGTTGTCATTTCGCAATGCCTTCCTTAAGCAGGAAGGTTTCCGGGCAGTCCTGACCATCCATCGACGACCAGTTCCATCCACATGCATCGCGCATCGAGCAGCAAAGGAGCTCTATGGACGCCATCGTAAAGATGCTCGAAAAGCATCAACCGTTCTTTGAGAAGATCTCGAGGAACGTCTACCTCCAGGCCATCAAGGACGGATTCCTTGGGTGCATGCCCATCGTCCTTACCTCTTCGATCTTTCTGCTGATCGCCACGCTTCCCGGCGTAGTTGGCATCGCGCTGCCCCAGCCGCTCATCGACTGGTGCAACAAGCTGTACAACTTCACCATGGGCGTCATG
>CAVHBE010000144.1:0-3516 GCA_963634045.1 Methanobrevibacter smithii | reverse complement strand
CTGCCAAGAACTTTACGGCTTCCATGAACCGTCGCATGCCCGCCGGCAAAGTGCTCAACGACGGCTCCACCATGGTGGCCGCCCAGTGCAGCATGCTGCTGCTCGCAGTCACGCAGTTCACCACCAAGCTCAACGGCTCCGAACTTTCGGTCTTCGACTGCACCAGCATGGGCACGCGTGGTCTGTTCTCGGCCTATATCGCTGCGTTCATTACCGTTTGGGTCTATAAGTTCTGTGTCTCGCGCGATCTGACCATTAAGCTGACCAAGGAGGTCCCGGGCGCCATCGCTCAGAACTTCCGCGACATCATCCCCTTTGGCGGCGCCGTCATCATCTGCGGCATCATCGATGTCGTCGTGCGCAACCTCATGGGCGTTCCGTTCTCCGAGCTGCTTATCAAACTGCTCTCCCCGCTCTTTACCGCTGCAGAAACCTATCCTGGCCTTATCCTTATCCAGGCAGCCACCGCGTTCTTCTGGTTCATCGGCGTCCACGGCCCCTCGATCGTCCAGCCGGGCATCGACCCCATCCGTCTTGCCAACCAGGCCGAGAACCTGCAGGTTCTGCTGGCCGGTGGCCACCCCGCCCATTCCCTCACCTTTAACATGTCGCTCGTGGGTGAGTTCGGCGGCACCGGCGCCACGTTCATCGTGCCGCTTCTGCTGATTCTCTTTATGAAGTCCAAGCAGCTCAAAGCCGTCGGTAAGGCCTCGATTGTTCCTGTTGCCTTCGCCGTCAACGAACCGCTGCTCTTTGGCGCGCCGATGATCCTTAACCCCTACATGCTCATCCCCTTTGTTGCCGCCGGCTGCGTCAATGTGAGTATTGCCAAGTTCTTTATCGATAACGTGGGCATGAACGGCTTCTCCTTCGTGGTGCCTTGGGCCACACCCGCCCCCATCGGTATCTTCATCACCACGAACTTCCAGCTTATCGCCCTGGTATTTGTCGCGATCATCATCTTGCTGGACGCCATCATCTACCTGCCGTTCTTAAAGGCATACGATAAGCTGCTCTGCGACCAGGAGGCCGAGCGCGCCGCCGAGCTGGGTCTCGAGTCCGATAGTGTCGCCGCCGTCGCCGCCAACGCCTCTGCGCCCGCTGTCGAGCAGGCCACCGCTTCCGTCGAGCCGACCGCCGCTGCCGCCGACAGCAAGCCTGTCGCCGATCAGCCCGAGCCCGCCGCCGACGCATCCGCCAAGAAGGATGTCGATGGCCTGAAGGTCCTCGTCCTGTGCGCCGGCGCCGGCACCTCTGCCATGCTCGCCAACGCCATCAAGGAAGGTGCCGCACAGACCGGAGAGAACATCGCTTCCTCCGCAGGCGCCTATGGCCAGCACACTGCCATCATGGATCAGTACGACGTTATCGTGCTCGCCCCGCAGGTTCGTAGCTACTACAACGACATGAAGGCCGACACCGATCGTCTGGGCATTAAGCTGCTCGCCCCGCGCGGTAAGGAATATATCGACCTTACCCGCGACCCCGCTGGCGCCATCAAGTGGCTCCGCGAGAACCTCGACTAGCTCCTCCCTCTGTTGGTGCCCGGATCCCCAGTTCGGGCACCTCTCCCTATTCGTATCCCACAGAAAGGATGCCTCATGAACAACCTCATGCAGTTCCCCGACGGCTTTGTGTTTGGCGGCGCCACCGCCGCTTACCAGGTTGAGGGCGAGACCCGCACGCACGGCAAGGGCAAAGTGCCCTGGGACGATTTCCTGGCAACTCAGGGTCGCTTCTCCCCCGACCCCGCAAGCGATTTCTACAACAAGTATCCGGTCGATATCGACCTGTGCCAGCGCTTCGGCATCAACGGCATTCGCGTCTCCATCGCTTGGAGCCGTATCTTCCCCAACGGCACTGGTGAGATTAACCCCGAGGGTGTTGCCTTCTATCACGAGCTCTTTGCCACCTGCAACAAAGCTGGCGTTATCCCCTATGTCACGCTCGATCACTTCGATACGCCCGAGGCCTTTTACCTGAACGGCGGCGAGGGTTTCCTGACGCGCACGACGATCGACGCCTTTGTCGAGTACGCCAAGTTCTGCTTTGCCGAGTTCACCGAGGTCAAGCACTGGTTCACGTTTAACGAGATTCCCGCAACCGCCGAGGGCAGCTTTATCGTCGGCAACTGGCCGCACGGCGAGAAGTACCGCCTGGACAAGGCCTTCCAGCTCATGCACAACATGATGGTGGCCCACGCCAAGGCTGTCGTCGCCTTCCATGAGGGCGGCTTTGAGGGCGAGATCGGCATTGTCCAGAACCTGGAGCCCAAGTATCCCCTCGACCCCAACAATGCCGCCGACTGCGAGGCAGCTCGCATGGCCGACGTCATCAACAACCGCTGGGTACTCGACGCCACCTTCCGCGGCCACTATGCAGCCGACACCATGGAGGCTGCGACCAAGCTGGCCCATATCGCCGGCGGCGAGCTCGACGTTCGCGACGAGGACATCGCCGCGTTGACCGCCGCGCTCCCCTACAACGATTGCCTGGGCGTCAACACCTACAAGTGCCAGTTCCTGCGTGCCGCCGAGGGCGAAAACGACATCAACCACAATGGCACCGGCGACAAGGGCTCCTCGCGCTGGTTCCTCAAGGGCGTGGGCGAGTCATGCGTGCGCGAAGGCGTACCCACCACCGATTGGGACTGGATCATCTATCCCGAGGGCCTGTACGACCTGCTGCTCCGCATTAAGAACGATTACCCCAACTACAAGAAGATCTACATCACCGAGAACGGCATGGGCTATAAGGACGACTTCGAGGACGGCTTTATCGACGACGCCCCTCGCATCGACTACATGCGTCAGCATCTCGCATGGATCCTCAAGGCAATCGACGGTGGCGTGAACGTCGACGGCTACTTTGTATGGTCGCTGCAGGACCAGTTCTCCTGGACCAACGGCTATAACAAACGTTACGGCCTGTTCTACATCGACTTCGAGACCCAGAAGCGCTATCCCAAGGCGAGCGCGTACTGGTACAAGAACGTCGCGGAGACCGGCCTGCTCATGGCCTAATTCAAGCCGCATACCCCCTGTCGGCCGCATACGAATCCCTCCACGGGTTCGCATGCGGCCTTTTTGTTTTTGGTGAGCCCGAGCGGATCATTTGTCTCGATCTGTAACATCTAGCAGGGATTTTCAATCCTAACTGTTATAGATTTAGACGAACGGGCGACCAGGGCTGAAAGATCTCAATCTGTAACACGTAGCCCACTTTCGACCGCCTACCTGTTACAGATCAAGACCATAAGATAGTCAAATCCAAACTTTCCAAGCAGTTATGAACCATGGTTTCTAGTTTTCGGTATCACGAACATACTTTCGGTATCATTTAATGGTATTATGATATCGAAAGTATGTTCGTGATACCGAAAGGAGCCACATGCGCCAGTTCGATTACGCCACAGTCCCAGCGGAACTCGAAGCAACTCCAATCACCAACCTCCTCCTCTCGATACGCGAGCATAAAGGCCGACAGCTTGTTCTGAGTCAAGTCAAACCCGAACTC